>JAIPJW010000136.1 GCA_021734075.1 Cephaloticoccus sp. | reverse complement strand
CGCGGTCAAAGAAGGCCTGCTCCACAAACAGGGGCGTCTCAATTTTTATGTCTCTGGGCGCATTTCCAGATTGGCGGGCAGCGAGCGCGGCGTTGGCCTCACTCTTGAATTCCGCCAGGCCGAGATTGCGGGGGAATCGATGCTCGCTCCGGGCAATGACTTCAAGGGCGACTTCATACCGTTGGGCCCGCATGAGCGTGTCCACAATCATGCGATAGTTTTGAAACACATAAAAATGGGTTTCGAGATGCTTGAGCAGCGCCACTTGCGGCCCCTCCGCTGGATTGCTGGCCACATCAGCGAGGATTCCCGCCAAATCCGCCGCATCGAGTTCACGGGCGCTGCGCCCCAGGGTGCTCATGCCGGCCAGTCGCTGGGCGGTATTTTGCGCCCCGGTCCAATCACCTTGTTTCAATTGGGCCTGGGCGAGCAGTAACAAATAAGGTCGCAGGTCATAGCCTTGTTCGGTGGCGCGCTCCAGACAGGTTTGCAACATGTCCAAGGCTCCGATCTCGGCCAGAGGCTGGGCGATCAGCAGGGTGTTGGCGGCAAAACCGCCAAAGCGGAAAAAATAATCCTGCAGGGATGCGTCGGCCTCCTTGGCCTGTCCGATGAGTTTCCGTTGGATCACGGCAAAGGCATAGGTCCGCGGATCCGCCGGACTCATGCGCCGCAACTCCTCCAGCGTTGCATTCATCTTTTCCGGTTGGGCCGTTTCCCGGTAGGCCCGGACCTGCAAGCGCAGGATTTGTGCCGTGGATCCGTCAGTCTTGCGCCATGCTTCCAGATACCCAATGGCCTCGGCGGAACGATTCAACTCAATTAGGACCAAAACCCGCTGTTCATTGAAGATTATGCTGTCGGGTTGCTGCTCCAACAGCGTCAGGGCCTCTTTGGCCCGACCGTCCTTGATCAGGGCATTCAACTTCTGCTGCAACAACCAGTCTTTTTCCTTCTGTGCCAGATCAACCTGGCCGTCGAGGTATCGGTTGCAGACATCCAGAATGTCACTGAAATCATCACTTTGCAGGGCAATGGTGAAATAGTTGGTCAGGTAACGGCGACCGGGATAACCGGGCACGGCATCCATTCCCTCCTCCAGCACCTTGAGCGCGAGGGGATACCGCTGGGCATAGAAATAAAATTCCGCCAAGGCCAGTCGCGCGGGCAAGGCCTGGGGATAACGGGCCAATCCGAGGCGCAATTTCATTTCCCCCTGGGCCCAGCGCTGCGCCTTGATGCTTGCTATGCCGTCATCCAGGTAGGCTTGGCCCCGTTTGACTTGCACTTCATCCCACCGCAAGGGGAGCAACAGCACATCCGTGTAGGTGACATAATTATGCTCACGACGGTCGAGCCAAAGGTAAATTGCCATGGTTCCCCCCACATAGGCTGTCACCGTCAGAGCCAAAAAGAGCACCAACAAACCCCGGATACTGATCACCAATCCGGAATCCGGCAGACCCGCCTTGCGCTCATAAAACCCCCAGAGACCAAAGCGCCACTGGGCCATGACGACCTTGGAGGCCCCCCAGATGAACTTTAGCCGCGTTGCACGAAAAAACATAGGGCTTCGGCTTATGCCTGCGTCGCTGTCACTGCTTCCGCAATATTTTCCGTCCGAGTCTCCGGAGCGCTTTCGTCGTGATTGAAGCGCATGGACACGGTCTTGGACACCCCGCGTTCCTCCATGGTCACACCGTAGATCGCCGAGGCTGCCGCCACGGTGCGCTTGTTGTGCGTGATGATGATGAACTGAGATTCACTGACGAACTGCTTCAGCAGGTTTGTGAAGCGGCCGATGTTGGACTCATCCAGCGGAGCGTCCAATTCGTCGAGCAAACAGAACGGCGACGGCTTCACCATGTAGAGGGCGAAGAGCAGGGCCACCGCGGTCAGCGTCTTTTGTCCGCCGGAAAGCAGGGATATGCTTTTCAATTTCGTGCCCGGGGGCTGCGCCACGATCTCAATGCCACTCTCCAGAATATCCTCGGCGGCGAGTAACTCCAACGAGGCTTTGCCCCCCCCGAAGAGCGTCTGGAAGGTATACTCGAAGTTTTTGCGAATCTGTTCGAAGGTTACCTCGAATTGGCTTTGCGAGGTTCGATTGATCTCGTCGATCGCCTTGAGCAATTCGGCCCGGGCATTGGTCAGGTCGTCGCACTGGGTTTTCAGGAAGTCATGGCGCTGCTTGAGTTCCGCATATTCCTCGATCGCCACCAGATTGACGGCGCCCATGCTGTTCAGCCGTTGCCGCAATGCATCCACATCGGCTTTGACCACACTCCAGTCCGTCACTTCAAGTTGGGCCAAATCCTCCTGGGTCGGTTCACCGCGCGACTCCTTCTTTTTTCGTTTTCGCTTGGTCGGGGCGGCCGCGGCGGCCGCTTCCGCCTCCGGCGTGGGCTCCGGCGAACCAGACTCACCCGCATCACTCCCCCCCGCCTCCGGTTCATCATCGTCGAGATCCAGCGCTTGAATCCCCGCCGGTTCATCCTCGGCGTGCCACAGCAATTGTTTCCAGTCGATGCCGGTGATCGGGGTCTGGAATTCACGTTGCACTTCCTCGCTGAGGAATTCCGCCCGCTGCCGGGTTTCCGCGAACTTGATCTCGTGTTTGCGCAGGGCATTGATGGCCGCTTCGGTCTGGGTGCGAAGCGCGGTCTGGGTGCCTTCAACCGCCGTGATGGTGCGTTCCAGTTTGACCAATTCAGCCCGCACCGCCTCGACCTGCCCTTGGGCCACCAGCAGCGTTTCCGCGATTTGCTCCGCCCGGTTTCGCTCGTTCACCGCCTCATCCCCCAATTGCGTGACTTGCTCGGACCACGCCTCGATCTCGTGTTGGCGCTGCACCAGCAAAACGTTCACTTGTTCGCGCCGCCGCTGCATTTCATCCAAGCCACGGTCCAGCACCTCCACTTTTTGCCTGTGCTCGGCCAACTCCAACCGGGCCTGGGCGAGTGACTCGCGCTTCTCATCCCGGTCCGTGCGAATCGAGGTCAGGCGCGTTTCCAAATGCAGGATATATTCCCGTTTTTTCGTTGCGGCGGCTTCCGCTTCCTGCAGGCCGGTTTGCGCCTTGGTCCAGCGGTCATGGGCTTCATTCCGCGATTGCTCCAGTGCCCCCAGTTCGCGCTCCATGCGCTGCACCCGCTGGGTCGTCTCGTCCGCCGTCTTGTGCGCATTGCGCTGTTCCGCCTGCACCGCGGCGACACTTTGGGTGATGTTCAGGACGTCGGCCCGCTTTTGTTCCAAGTGAGCCTCGGCGTTGGTCAGTCGCACATTGATGGCCTCGATCACTGCCCGCTGATCATCATGTGCCTTTTGCTCCTCCGCCTGGGCCCGGGCGGTCTCGCGCAAATCAATCTCCCGCTGCACAATGCTGTTGGCGGATTTTTTTCCACTGTGGTGACCGCCATAAATCAGGCCGCGCCGGTCCACCAAGTCGCCTTTGCCGGTGGCCACGGCCAGAAAGCTGAATTCGGGGTGGCCTTTCCAATAGTCAAGAAAAGCCTTGAGATCATCGGTGAGGTAGCAGGCGGCCAGCAAACTGTGCACGGGATGCCCACCCTCCATGGGAGCCAACGCACAGGTCGCCACCCGCAAGAATGACGGCAACTCCGTTTGCGCCGTGGCGGTGAAGGCTGTTTCCCCCACATGCAGGACCACCGAGCCGACCTCCTCAGATTCCAATTGCACCAACAGACGTTCAGCGGTGGCCAAATCGGCGACACTGATCGCCTCGGCCGCGGAACCCAACAGGGCCTCCACCGCCCGCGCAAAATCAGGCAGAACTTCAATGCCTTTGGTGATCGGGGAAGGCCGGGCTCCCGCCAGCGCCGTGTCCAATCGACCCTGCAAAATGGCCTTGGCGCCTTCACCAAAGCCCTCCCATTTTTCCTGCAATTGCTGCAGGAGGCGCAACCGCGCGGTGCGTTGGGCCAGCGCCCGGTCAATATCCTGCTGCTTGCGCTGGGCTTCGCGAAATTCCGAGGTCAGGTCCGTGATCGCCTGTTGCGCGGCCGTGGCCTCGTTGTGCGTGCGGGATTTTTCCGCCAGGGCTTCCTCCACCCGCCCATCCAGTTCCGCCGTGAGTTGGACCGCCACCGCCAGTTGTTGCCGCGCCGACTCGAGTTCCTGCGCCAGCGCCTCGTGCCGGTGCACGCTGGTCTTCTGTTCCACCTCGTAGCCGGAACAATCCGTGCGCAGGCGCGCCACCGTGCTGTCCAGCTGCAGGACCTGAAATTTTGCCTGCTGCAACTCCTGCTCAATCTTGCTCAGTTCACCCTCCACAATGGCAAGATCGCGATTGCGTTGCTGGAAACTCGCATCACTGCTGCCCAGCAACCCGAGTTGCATCTGTTTGTCCTGGGCTCCGGTGTCAGCCTTGGCGGAGAGCTCGTGCAATTGCATTTCGAGTTCACCCAGATTGCCGCGGGAAGATTCCAGACGTTCCTCCAGCCCACTGCGCTTGATTTGGGCCAGATTGGCCTGATTCTCGGCCGCCTCCTTCTGGGAGCGCAGGTCATATACGCCTTGCTGCGCATCCTGCACCCGCTGGTTGTGCTGGCTGCGCTGCGCCTTCATTTCATCCAGGGCCGCCTGTTGGGTTTCGAGTTCGACGTGCTGGGTGTCAGCCTGGGTGCGCAGGGCGCTCACATTGCCCTCAAGTTCCCCCAGCGTGGTGGTCAGGTTCGCATGCTGGTAACCACTCCAAGCCAGGGCGAGGTGTCGCAGGCGGTGGTTCAGCCGCTTGTAGCGCAGCGCCTTCGAGGCCTGTCGGCGCAAGCTGCCGATCTGCCGGGATACTTCGCCAATTACATCCGCCACCCGCGCCAGATTTTGCTCGGTCAGGGCCAGTTTGTTCATCGCCTCCCGCCGCTGACTCTTGTATTTGGTGATGCCCGCGGCCTCTTCAAACACCGCCCGGCGTTCCTCCGGCTTCGAGGATAAAATCTGGTCGATCTGACCCTGCGCCATGATCGAATAACTCGTGCGCCCCACGCCCGTATCCATGAAAAGCTTGTGGATGTCCTTCAGGCGGCAGGCCTGGCCATTGAACAGGTATTCGCTCTGACCATCCCGATGCACCCGGCGGGTTATCTCAATCTCGTGAAATTCACTGCCAAGCTGCTTTTCGCAATCGGTCAGCAGCATCGAAACCTCGCACATCTGCGAGGGCTTGCGGGTGTCCGCCCCTTCGAAAATGACGTCCTGCATCTTGCCCCCGCGCAAGGCCTTGGCACTTTGTTCACCAAGCACCCAGCGGATACCGTCGGCAATGTTGGATTTGCCACAGCCATTGGGACCGACCACTGCCGTGACCCCCGGCTCGAAACGCAGGGTGGTGGAATCGGCGAAGGACTTGAAACCGTGGAGCTTGAGCGCCTTAAGATACATGAATTGGTATAATTGGGATCAGCCGGACCTGCCGGGCAAGCGCTGAAAATCAGAGCACATTTTCCCAGCGTAAAGGACCAATTTCAGTCCGCGAGCAGTTCTTTTGGACCGGAGTCACTTCCACACCATTTTTCTGGTCCAAACCGCCCGGTTCGCCAAGGTAGGCAATGTGAACAATCCTGCTTCACGTCCCAATATCCTCTTTCTGGTCCCCGAGGACATGGGGCTGCAATTGGGCTGCTATGGTGATCCCCATGCCAGAACCCCCAATATTGACGAATTGGCGCGGCATGGGGTGCGATTTTCCCAGGCCACCACCCCTTATTCCATCTGTTCGCCGTCCCGCGCCTGTGCACTTACCGGCCTGTATCCCCACCAAAACGGACATATCGGACTGGCCACCCATTGCTTCGAACTCTACCGGCCGGATACGCCAAACATCATCACGCACCTGCGTGCCGGGGGTTATCGCACCGGCATCGTGGGTAAATTGCATGTCAATCCCGAGTCTGCCTTTCCCTTCGACTATCATGCCATCCCGGGGGCCAATTTTGACCGCAAGACGCCCATGGAGGCTTACGTGGACTCAGCGCGAAAGTTTTGGTCGGAGGCCAAGGGCCAGCCGTGGTTTCTTTCGGTCAATTTCCCCGACGCGCATCTGCCTTTTGTCCGCACCGTCGACGGCCGGCCCGCGCACCCACAGACTGCGGAGGAGGTAAAGCTCCCGTCCTGGGTCGGGGCTGATTCCCCGCGCTTGCGCGAGGAAACCGCCAATTATTACAATTGCATCGCCCGGGTCGACGCATGGATCGGCCACATCCTGGCCGCCCTCAAGAACGACGGGCAGGCGGAGAACACCATGGTAATATTCATGTGTGACCACGGACCGCAATTCCCACGCGGCAAAGGCACCGTATACCAAGGGGCCATCCAAGTGCCGCTGATCATGCGTGGTCCCGGCGTGGCCACTCCCGGTTCGGTCCGGCACGAGTTGGTGTCCAACGTGGATCTGCTGCCCACGGTCTTGCAGGCCGCGCGCCTTTCCCTCCCCGAACGCCTGCCCGGTCGTCCCTTGCAACCGCTCCTTGCCGCTGCTCCGCCCACGGACTGGGGCGGATTTCAGTTTGCCATGACCACCGGATCCTTTCCGCAAAACTGTTTCATTCAGGAGTCCTTTCGCCTCGACCGGTGGAAACTCATCTGGACCCCACCCCAGCCCAGGCCCAACAACATCGCCGCAAGTTACCTTGATCCGAAACATTTCGTCACCGTGCCCACGGGATTGGACGCCGGGGAGCGGGCCGCTTTGAGTCCGATGGTCGCGGCCGCCTACCTACAATGGGAATATCCACCGGAGTATCTCCTGTATGATTTGGCGGATGATCCGGATGAATGGCACGACCTTGCCCAAGATCCCCAACACGCCGGTGATCTCAAACGGCTGGTTGCCGCCCACCATGAATTCCAACACAACACCCTCGATCCCTTTTCCGATCCCGCCAACCTCAAGGCATTCATCAGGGAACAAGCCGACTATTTTGACTGGCGCTACAAGACCACGCCCAACTTCCAATGGGCTCACGTCGCCGCCTTTCGACAATGGCGGGAAACCCGCAAACGCACCTAGTCGACTTCCAGCCTTTTCCCGAGACTCACGCATTCATCGGTCCCAAACCCGAGGTGCTGGTAAAATGCGATCACCGGCTCGTTGGCCGTGCGCACTTGCAGGTTGATTTTGGGACAGCCTACCGACCGCAGGATGCCCTCGGCCGCATCCATGAGTGCCCGACCCTGCCCAAAGCGTCGCCGCGAGGGCTCCACGGCGAGGTAATTGATCCAACCGCGATGCCCCTCATAGCCAACCATGACAGAACCCACAATCGTCCCCTCTTCCTCCCCGACCAAAAACCATTCGGGGTTCACTCGCAGCTTGCGCGCAATGTCCTTGTGCGGGTCATTTTGCGGGGCGACGAGGGCGCACGCCCGCCACAGGGCGATCACCTGGTTCTCATCCGTTTGGGCATAGGGCCGGATGATCATGGCAGGGTCAGTTCATTCGAGGGATAATAACGTTCCCGGAACGTGGGTTCCTGGCCGGCCAATTTCATGAAGATGTCCAGGGGCACGACTTCAAAATCGGGACCGAGACGATCCAGGATGGATTTCACGCGCGAGATGTCGCTCCACTCACGCACATGAATCAACAAAAAGTAAGGCCGGGCGGCATTGATTCGCGCCAGTTCCTCGATATCCGCCGCAGCCGCCGCCTCCGGGCGTTTTTCGGACAGGTAATAATCAAAGGAAACAAACGGCCGGCCCTCCCTCGAAGTGAAGGTGTAGGAGGGTGAGTAGCCGTTGGCAAAGCCGATGGCATCGGGCATGCCGGCATAGTAGGCATCAACAATATACTTGGGAATCTCACTGTTGCCCGCGATCGTCGCCCCTTCGGAATAATCCATCGTCTCGAAAATATTGATGTCGAGTTTCTTCATGATCGTATCGGCGAGCCCGATCACTTCGGGCAGCAACTTCGGGGGAATCGCTTTCGGATACATGTAACCCGGGCCTGTGATCGCCCCGATGAAGAGATCATTCTGTGTTGCTGTGCTGTAGTAATACTCCAACATCGTCGGGGCCATCCATTGCCAGTTGATCGTGACTTCCCATGCATAGGGTATGTCTCCCCGTCCCGGTTTCGTCCATGCTCCCAGGCCCAGGCCATCGGTTTGCAGGCAGGCGATATAGACCTTTTTCTCCGGCGTGTAAACCTTGCTTGGTTCCACGTTGTGATGGTTGACAAATTTAAAGCCGGGCGAAGGCGGGGTTTTGCTGGTGAAGCTCAGATTGGGAAACGTGTTCAGCCCCTCGACCCGCAGGCCAAAGCTGGAGGTCAGGCTCACGTAGTCGCGCTCCTTGTCCTTGGCGTAGGAATGCCAGCCGAACACCATCGAGAGTGGCTTTTGCTTGCTGAGAATTTCCTTCGCGAGGGCATATTCCGCCGCATCCACTTCTTCGCAGGACAGGTCGGCTACGAAGGCCCCCTTGGCGATGGCATAGTCCGCAATCGCCGGCAACATCACCCGGCCGGCCGCCCCGCCCATCCACACGATCGTGTCGCGACTGCACTTCGCCCCATAACGGTCATAGGCGGTGCGAAAGAGCGTCACATCATCCATCC
Organism: Cephaloticoccus sp.; assembly: GCA_021734075.1. Taxonomy (GTDB): domain Bacteria; phylum Verrucomicrobiota; class Verrucomicrobiia; order Opitutales; family Opitutaceae; genus Cephaloticoccus. The sequence goes on along the minus strand of JAIPJW010000136.1, from coordinate 596 downwards.
CGGAAAACTGGCCGCGCAAGTCGGTCAGCAGCTTCAGGCCGGCTTGCTCCACCAGCGGAATCTGTTCGGCACTCACCACCACCCCGCGCTCCAATCCTGCCAGGGTGAATGCTACATCGAGGGAATTGCGCACCGCCTTGTCCCACACGATGTAGCCTTTGACCTGCGGTTTTAATGCCGCCAGGGCCTGTGCCGGCGTCTTCAGTTCCGTGAAGGTGTAATCGAGCTTCTCCCGGTAAAAATCGTATACCGGCTGACTGAAACGAAACTCCCAGTCTTCAGGATAAAGAAAATAAAGCCGGGGCGCATCGGTGTTGGCCAGGCCCTGCAGACTGATGAGCAGGGCGTTTTGCTCCAGATCATCGGCCACGGTCCAGTGATTCTCGAGTCGCATCACATAGGCCTCCTTGGTTCCGGCCCGTTTGAAAGTGTAGATTTCCCCGGGTCCCGTGGTGCGGGTCGGCCGCTCCACCCGCAAAGTCAGCGTGTCGCCCCCCACCCCGAGGGTGTAGGTCTCCCGGTGCCCCATTTCCCGGGGTCCCTGGGATGCCAGGACTGTGTAGTGCCGTTCCACCGCCAGCTCCCGTCCGTCCTCC
>JAIPJW010000135.1 GCA_021734075.1 Cephaloticoccus sp. | reverse complement strand
GGGTTTCAAGGCCAAGCCGGAGATCATGATTCCCCTCGTTGGCTTCAAGAAGGAACTCGATATCCAGACCGCCATCGTCCACGAGGTCGCCGCCCAGGTGCAAAAGGAGAAGAAGGTGAAAATCTCCTACTCAGTCGGCACCATGATCGAAATCCCGCGCGGGGCCCTGACCGCCGACGAAATCGCGCAGACGGCCGAGTTCTTCAGCTTCGGCACCAACGACCTCACGCAGACCACCCTCGGCATGTCGCGCGACGACTCCGGTTCCTTCCTCGGCGCTTATCAAGAGTCCGAGATCATGAAGAAGAACCCCTTCGCCTCGATCGACCAGACCGGTGTGGGTCAGCTCATGGAAATCGCGATCGCCAAGGGCCGCGCCACCCGTCCGAACATCAAGCTCGGCATCTGCGGTGAACACGGTGGCGACCCGGACTCCGTCAAGTTCTGCCACAAGATCGGCTTGGCCTACGTGTCGTGCTCGCCCTACCGCGTGCCCGTCGCGCGTCTGGCCGCCGCGCAAGCCGCCATCAATGACCTGAAGAAGTAAAACTTAAACCGGGCCATCAAGCGTCCCCATCTTTTCCCGCAAAGCCCCGGATTAAGTCCGGGGCTTTTTTATGCACGGTCTTGGCCAGAAGAATCGCCGCAATCGCACCTCGAAACTACTTCTTTCCCCCTCGGGAACCTCCACCGGTCGCGGCTTGCTGCATCTGTTGGAGCTGGGTCCGGATCTGGTCGGCCTGCGGCACCTTGCGCTTCTGCAGTTCCTCCACCTGTTGCCAGGCCTCGGGCCACCGCCGCGCTTGGGCCAGAAGTTGGATCAGCATGACCCGCACCTGATGAATCTCGGATGCCGCCTTGAGCAGCGCGGTTGCATCGGTAATGGCGCCATCGTTGTTGGACTCCATGCCGTTCAATTGAAACCGCATCATCAATGCCTGCACGTGGCCAGGGTTTGCCGTCAGGGCCGCATCAAGGTGCTTGCGGATGTCCGCGCGCACGGCGGCGTTTTGCATGGCGGCCTGCCCTCCAGCTGCCGCGAGCATGGCGAGGGTGAGATGCGCCTCCGGCTGGTTGGCATTCAGGGCCAGGGCCTGATTAGCGTAATCATTGATCGTCTTGGCGGCCTCCGTCAGCCGGGCTGGTTGTTCCGCCTGCGGCAACTGTGGGATTGTCTTCCCCGCCTGCTCCAAGACCAAGCCTGCCCGCAGTCCCCAGGCCTGCGCCTGATAGCCGCTCCAGAGCGATTTGTCCCCGGCAATCTCCTGCAACAGCTGGTCGGCCGTGGCAGTCTGCCCCGAGCCGGCGGTGTGGCGCGCCAACAACATGCGCCCCGGCGCGGACTTGGGCTCCTTGGCCAAAATCTTGTCCACCATTGTCTTCATGCCCGGCAGATTGCCGGCCAGGAATGCTTGTTCGCCTTCCTTCAACCAGGCGGCAATCTGAGGTTCGACGATTGGGCCCTCAAGGGCTTGCCGTTGTATGATCTTGGCCCGTTCCCGCAGCAGGTCAGCCGGCACTTTAAGCCAATCCGACTTGGGCTTCAGTGCTGCCACCACGGCAATGAACCGCTCGGTGGCTTCGGGTTCCACATAGGACGCACACGTCGCGCGAATCTGCCAGTATTGGACGGTTCCAGCCGCTTCCAGGGGCAAGGCTTCAATCACCTCACGGTAGGCCTCGGGCGTTCTCGCCGCCTTGAAGCGCTCGACCACCGGGTTGACCTTGGCCGGAAGATCGTCCGGCACATAATCGGCCTGGTTGGGATTCAACACGGTGAGGACCTGCGTCAGGGCAGCTTCCCGTCGACCGGCCGGCAGGCGCGATGCCAAATCCAATCTCCGACCCAGCGTGCGAATCGCGGCATTGGCTTCCATGACATTCAAGGGTTCCTTCGCCGCATCAAGCGTCGACACCCGCATCATCAGGATCTGCATCGTCAGATAGGGCTCCTCCGGCACCGACCATAGGATGGGCTCGGTGTCCATCAGGAGCTTTTCAAATTCAAATGGCTCCGTGACCTCCGGGCGTAAAACGTGCGCGAGATCAAAAGCGCGGAGCGCTTCATCCCGTCGCCCCTGCCGCGCGAGATATTCCGCCCGGTCCACGTGCAGGTCGGATTTGTAGCCAAACCAGGGCAACCAAGCATCGGCCAGTTCCAAACCGGAATAGGAATCGCCGAAGAGCGTAAACTGGGACGAGATGCCCGACCCGTAGTAGGCCTCGAATTCGTTGGATCGACCCTTCGGCATCGGATGTGCGCCCAGCCAAGCCTGCAGCTTTTCCCGTCGACTCGTAGCCGGCAAAGAAGCCGCATAGTCCACCAATTGCCGCCCAAACAGAATTTGGGCATAAGGGGCCATGTTTGCCATGGCCGGATCGCGCGTGCCGGCGACGTAGGTAGTCCGCAGTTTGGCCAACTCCAGAAAGGGTTCCATGGCCATGGCCAACAACGCCGCCTGCTGCGCCAAACCCTCCCGCATTTTACCTTCGTGCGTGGATGCAAATATTTTGAAACTCATCACCGTATTGTCGCGCATACGGCGTAAGGTCGCCTGCAGTTCCTTCTTTCGAATCTCGTCGGACGCTGCCTCCTCCGCCGGGACGGTCCGCGTCGCCGCCTTGAATGCAATGTCGGCCAGCTGTCGATGAATCTCCGCCTTCCGGCCTTGCCCGGCGATGTAGCTGTCCTTGATCTTCTGCCGGTTTACCTCCGCTTTTTCGGCCGTAGTGAGCGTGTCAGCGGTAGGTGGCTCAGCCGCGACGGGGCTGGATTTCGCCGCGATGTTGGCGGTTTCCATTGCCACCGCTTGACCAATCGGCGTATCCGACGGCTTCGATGTGTCCGCATTCAAGGCCGCGGCCATGTAGGCCGTGTCCTTGTCCAGGGCAATGATGATCTGCCGGCTGTTGAGGCCCACGGCCTTGCTTTTGGCGATGATGTCCGCATGGCGTTGCTCCCGGTCAGGATACGCCGCATAGATCTGCTCAAACGTTAGGCCACTCTTGCGCAGGGCGATGGTCTCCTGGTTGTCCTGCAGCATGATCCCGGAATAATTGTCTCCTTCATCAAAGGTCTGTTGCAGGCTCGCGAGCAGCTCATCGTTAAAAACATACCCATTGGCACTCAGTGTGTCCTGAATCTGACTGGAGCGATAGAACGGCGTCCCGCATCGGGCCAAAAAGGACACGGTTGCCTTGGGATCCTTGGCGTAGTCCGGCATGCCGGGGTAAAGCTTTTCGAACACACCCTTCCAAATCGACGCCAGCACGCGGTCGGTCGGCACCCCTTGCCCACTGGAAAAGGCCGAGCAAATATCGAAAGTCGCGGCCAGGTTTCCCCGTGCCACCGCCTTGCGCAATTTGTCAATGTCGACCACCGACCATTGGGTGGAGATCGGGCCTTTGGTGTTGGCGGCCCGGGCGCTTGGCGGCCAACCCGCCTCCGCCGAACTCGCCGCAGTCAGCGCCGCCGAGCTCTTGTCGTTCACCGTCGAGGCCATGGCTTTGATCGCCGCCCGTTGCGGCTGGGTCAACGGCTTCATCATGGATCCGAACCTTTTGTCCGGTGCCGCCATCATATAATCGAATACGCCACGCGCCCCACCCATTTTGGGCAAATACTCGCCACTCACGGCTGCGACGGCGTCGGCCAGCTTGCTCTGCCCGGCTTCATCCAAAGCCTTGACCAATTGCGCCATCGGCCGGCCCATTTGCCCGAAATCATTGGCCGCCTCAATGGCGCGATCAAACGACTCCAGGGCGGCGATCACCGGCTTCAGCCTTTCCTCGCGGGCCTGCTGGTCGGCGAGCGCTCTGGTTTCTGCCGCCTGCTTTTCTGCCAACGCCTTGGCTTCGGCCGCCTTCCTTTCCGCGAGCGCCCTGGCCTCCGCCACCTTGCGTTCCTGCGCCGCCTTTTCCTCTGCTGCGATCCGTGCTTGCTCCTTGGCGGCTGCGGCCAGGGCGGCGCGCTCGGTGGCGAGCTGGGAAAGAAATTGATCGGGGGCGCGGAAGGTCGCAAAATCGACAACGACCGGAGAACCACCCGCGCTGGGGGCGGCTAACACATAGGAACCCCGGACGCTGGGTATCTCCAACCAACTGGTCCAATTGGGGTTCGGCGGAAGCGCCGTCCATTTTTCTCCATCGATGGTGATCGACTGATCGACCAGTGTGTCACCTTGATAACTATTGCGCTGGATACGGTTGAATTCGGCGAAAAAGAAGGTGTCGATACCGCTTTCCTTGATGACGGGTTTGATCCAGCGCCACGTGCGGCCGTCCCGGCTCACAACGGCAATGCCAAACGGATCGGCGGCCAGCACACATCCTGGAATGGTGGCGAACCGGAAAAACCCACTCGGGGCGAATTGGCGATCACCCAGATCTTTGGGGAATTCAGGCAGCGGAACTTGCTCCCAGTTGAGTCCATCGGCCGACGACCAGAGTGCGGCAGTGGCTTCGTCTTCACCCATCGATTCACCACCACAAATCCACCAACGGCCGAAAGCGCGTCCGATTTGCTCCGGCTGAGCGCCTTTGGGCAGCCGACTGCGTTCCCATCCCGATCCGGTCCAGAGAAAAGTCGAGCCACCGCGTCCCAGCGCAACCGCCGTTTGCCCGTCGCTGGCAATCTCGACGACCCACCCAGTTTCCGGCTCCTGACCGAGGAACTTGCCCTGGCTATCGTAGTGCCGGAGACCAGTCCTGTCGACGGTCGCCACGCCGCCGCGGATCGCGACGGCTCGGAATTCGTTGGCCGGAGTGGAAAGATCCACCTTCTTCCAGTCCTTACCGTCGGTCGAAAAATGCACCCCCTGGTTGGTGAAAGCCACAAATCCAGGCTCGGTCGCAACCACCTGCACCGGTGAAATGGCCCGACCCGCTAGGGGGAGAAAGAGGCCGACAAGGGCGACGATACGGAGAGCACGATAGTTCATGGTCAGGCAAGCGGCAAAAGATCGTTGGGGATTGCATCAGACATAAAGCTTCGCGGACGGTTGCGTTTGGCCCATTTCAGGGCCGTTGGCATGTAGTAGACGATGAGGAGGACCTTCAGCAGCGCGACCCAGAGCAGCCCCACGGTCAGGAAAAACACCAGCGCTCCGACCAGCACCACCGCCAAGAGGACCAAAATGGCCACATTGAGCACATACGTCCCCTCGCTCGCCCCCGCCAGAAACCGACAGGTTGGATTGTGCCGGGCCAGAGCCGCCAGCAATGCGCGCACAAACGTCCCATACTCCGCACTCGTGTCGGCAAAATCCATGACGCCACGGTAGGTGCGATTGAAAAACTCCACGGCGACCCCGCCCCACAGCACCAACCGGCAGCGGTAACGATTGGGTTCAGGCCGGGTCGGGGCATATTCCAACCGCACTTCCAGCACCGTATTCAATGCAATGGTCCGGGGCGGACCCTTGTCGTCCTTGATGCGCAGGAAGGCACCGTCAAGCACCCAGACAGTCGCCGGGGCAAAGGCATGGTTGCGGGTCTCGTAGTGAGACAGTTCCAAGACTGGCGGCAAAACCAAAGTCATTCCCCTCATTCTAACATGTCCGGCGAATCGCAGAATACGCATACTTACTAACGGGTCTCGCGCCGTAGCCTGACAGGTGGACCGTGTGCTCCGCGCGGCATCGGCACCGCTCCCCTCCCAAATCGCCGCGCGCGGAGCGCACGGCCCACCTGAAAAGCGCGTCAGTTCATTTTGAGAAGTTCACTGGCTTGGGTGATCCCTGCCCGCCCCATTCTCCCTGGTCCGGTCCGGCCGGATCGGAAAATTTGCCCCGGTCTGTAATCGGGTTTGGCTGGCCCCGGCCGGCCTTTCCCTTTCCTCTCCCATGATGAACGCCGCCGTCCCATTTCCCCAAAGCACACCTTGCCTCCACGGCTGAATCTTGATCCTTCGCCCTCTCAATGCATGAGGTAATCCCATTTTTATGTTAATCTGGCTTGGTCTGATCGGCGGTTTGGCGCTTCTCACGGTGGGCGCCCGCGTCATGGTCGCCGGCGGGGCCTCGCTCGCCCTCCGCCTCGGCATCACACCCCTGGTCATTGGCCTGACCATAATGGCCTACGGCACCAGTGCCCCCGAAATGGTGGTTACCGGCGGCGCCGCCCTCCGCAATATGGGCGAACTCGCCATCGGCAATGTCATTGGCTCCAACATCTGCAACATAGCCCTGATCTTGGGGCTCTGCGCGCTGTTACGCCCGTTGGACGTGCATGCGCAAATCATCCGGCGGGAAGTGCCGGTCTTGATCGGGGCCTCGGCCTTGACCGCCCTATTGCTCCTCGACGGGTCGATCGGCCGTTGGGACGGCGGTTTGCTGCTGACCCTGTTGGTGGGCTACACGGTGTTTCTCGTGCACGATGCCCGTCGTGCCAAGGCCAGTCACGAACTGGATGCCCACCCGACCCGGCGTCCTCTCTGGCAAAGCGTCCTGGCCTTGCTCGGCGGCCTGGCCCTGTTGCTTTGGGGGGCCGACCTGCTGGTCGACGCTGCCGTGACCCTGGCCCGGACATGGGGGTGGAGCGAACTGCTCATCGGCCTGACCGTTGTCGCGATTGGCACCAGCCTGCCCGAACTGGCCCTCTCGCTCACCGCCACGCTGCGCAACGAAACGGATGTCGCCGTCGGCAATGTGGTCGGCTCCTGCACGTTCAACCTGCTCGGCATTCTCGGAATTGGCGGACTCCTCCGGCCAATGCCCGCCCCGACGCTTGTTTGGACCGACCTGGTCATGCTGGTGGGCATTGCCCTGGCCTTCATCCCTTTGCTGCGGTCGGACGGCAAGATCACGCGATGGGAAGGCGTCATTCTCTTGATCGCCTACGTTGGCTACACGGGCTGGATGCTGCTCCGGGAGACCGCCTGATCCTCCTTTTGGCGGATTCCAATCCCATTGCAGTTTTGGGCACTACGTGCAGCCTGTTCGATTCACTTACCCATGAAAATCCGATACCTGTTAGCATTTACCGTCGGTCTGGCCATCGCCCTCGGGCAAACTGCCACCGCGGCCGACTCACCCAACCCTGCCGCCGATTCGCCGGAAGCCGGCATCAATGCCATCGACGCGCGTCTCGCCGCCAAGATCAAAGCCGGCATGGAAGCCCCCTCCGATTTTGCCGAGGAGGCCGCTGCCTATGATGAACTGCTGGCCAAGTTTGCCGGCGACAAGTCCGATGCCGTCGCCAATATCGCCTTTGAGCAAGCCTACTTCACCTTCCAATACCTGGAGGATGATGCCACCGCCGCCCGGCAAGCCGAGGCACTCAAGGCCAACTTCCCGGCCACGCCGACCGCCGCCAAGGCGGACAAGCTGCTGGCCCTGATCGTGCGCGTGCAGGAGGGCCGCATCAAGCAAGCCGGCCTTATCGGGCAGCAAGCCCCCGAGGTGCATTTCAAGTGGTCGAATCACAATGATCTTACCACCCTCTCTGCGCTAAAGGGCCAAGTGGTCGTGCTCGATTTCTGGGCCACCTGGTGCGGTCCGTGCATCCGCTCCTTCCCGACCACGCGCAAACTGACCGCCCAATTCGCCGGGTTGCCCGTGACGATCATCGGCGTGACCAGCATCCAGGGCCGGGTTTCCAACATGGGCCCGCGCATCGATACCAAGGGCGATCCGGAAAAAGAAATGTCCCTGATGCCCGAGTTCATCAAAATGCACGACATGACCTGGAATATCGCCTTCAGTGACGAGGAGGTTTTCAATCCGGACTACGCCGTCACCGGCATTCCCTATCTCGCGATCATTGCCCCCGACGGCACCGTGCGCCACACCGGGATTCACCCCGATGACACCAAGGCCGACATTCCCGGTAAGATCACTGCGCTGCTCAAGGAGTTCAATCTCCCCGCATCGCTTTAACCGGCAGCGAATCATCGACCCCGGTGCCCTGCACCGGTCCCGTCCCCTTGCCAAGACCCGCCGTCACTCGGCGGGTTTTTTTGACCCTCACTGCCGTGGCTTCGCGAAGTTAGCAATCGCTGCAACCGCCCAGACGGTGGGGCGTGCGCTCCGTGCGCACCACCAACGCAACCCCAACCGCCAATCCACCGCGCGCGGAACGCATGGTCCACCACGCCGCGCCCACCGCGATGCCGAGAATGAAAAACAGCGTCCTGCGCGAAAAAATTGATCGCAAGTCGGGCCTCAGTTCCCTTGTCGTGTGCGGGTCCGGATCACCTCTGGCCAGCAGGATAAGGCATCGGTTAGGATTGCCCCCCCACGCACTATCATCTGGATTGTAGAGCCTTTACCGCCAAATCAACATCATGTCCAAGACCTCAGCCCCCTTCTATCGGGAACCCCGTCAAGTTCGTCCGATTCGTTTTTTTGCCCTCTTCCTGCTGGTGCTGGCCCTGACCCTGATTTGTGGCCTGGCCCTGTTGTCGACCTTTCCCCTGCTCCAATCCTCCATGGAAATACTGATTGGGTGGCAGACTTTGTCGGATGCCCCCAAACTGGCCGGTTGGCTCACCGTGGCGTTGATCATTCTGATGCCCACCCTGCTGCTGATCGTGATGTGGCGCTATAAACTCCGCTCGTGGTGGTGGGTGGGGGGCGGCTGGCTGCTCACCGCACCCATGCTCATCTACCTCGCCGTCGATGATGCCGCGGTGATCCGCACTGCCTCAATTCAGGAAATTTCCCCCGCCTTCCCCGGCGCGGAAGATAGTTTCGAGGTCCTGATGCGCTACGGCCGCAGCACCGCGGCCGCCCAGAACTTCAACCCGCCACCCATCATCCGGAGCATCGTGCTCAAATCCAATGAGTCCGGCGACGAATGGCGCGATGCCCTGATCAAGAATCGAGCCAGACTGGAAGCCGAATGGCTCGCACTTGCACCCCAACGTGAATGGTGGACCGAGCTCAACCGTTTCGACCGGATCGGTGATCTGACCTTGCCCACTTCCGATGCCGATATTCCCAGTTTCACCGTGTTTAACACGCTCAGCAAGCGGGGTTGGGCCATGGCCGGACTGCTCGCGATTGATGGGCGCGGCGATGAAGCCATCGACGCCCTTATCCCCATCCTACAGGTCGGCCGAAAATTGCAACCCTCCGCCCGGACGTTGGTGCGGATGCGCATGGGCATTACCATCGAGGCCGGCAGTATTCGCACCGCCGAGTGGATCCTGGCCAATGCCGAGGTTTCCCCTGACGCCAAGGCCCGTTTGGC
>JAIPJW010000134.1 GCA_021734075.1 Cephaloticoccus sp. | reverse complement strand
TCGGGACTCGTCCGACCGCGATTAATCTGCGCTGGGCCTTGGACCGTGTGGTGCAGACGGTGACTCCCCTCGCTCCGGCTGCCCGCGTGGAGGCTGCACGCCGGCTTGCGGAGGAAATCTGCGACGAGGACGTGGCGATCAATCGCGCCATCGGCGCCGCCGGGTTGGAAATCATCCACGCCATCGCGGCGCGCAAACACCCTGGGGAACGCATCAATGTGCTGACGCACTGCAACGCCGGCTGGCTGGCCACCGTGGATTGGGGCACGGCCACGGCGCCCATCTACCTGGCACACGCGGCGGGTCTGCCCATCCATGTGTGGGTTGATGAGACCCGGCCCCGGAACCAGGGTGCAAGTTTGACGGCTTGGGAATTGCTCAACCACGGTGTGCCACACACGGTGATCGCCGACAATGTCGGCGGTCACCTGATGCAACACAGCCAGGTTGATCTGGTGATTGTCGGCACCGATCGGACCACAGCCACCGGCGATGTGTGCAACAAGATCGGCACTTACCTGAAGGCACTGGCGGCCCGTGACAACGGGGTGCCGTTTTATGTGGCCCTGCCCTCGCCGACCATCGACTGGACCGTGCGGGACGGCGTGCAAGAGATTCCCATTGAGGAACGGGATGCCAAGGAAGTCACGCACCTGACCGGGATCGCGACCGATGGTGCGGTAAAGACCGTGCGGATTACCCCGGCGGAAAGTCCTGCGGCCAATTACGCCTTTGATGTAACCCCGGCGCGCCTGGTCACCGGTTTGATCACCGAGCGCGGTGTGTGCGAAGCAAGTGAAACCGGGCTGCGGGGATTGTTCCCCGTTGAAAAACAGTAGCCACCGACGCGCATTGCGAGGAGCAGGCGATACCGGGATCTGATGTCAGACTGCATTTTTCCAATGCAGCACAGCGATCTCGGCTTTCACCTGTGCCATGCCGCTTCATTCCACGATCTCCAAGAGTGATTGGCCTCGATCAGCCTTCCGCTTATGCGGTCGCGTATGCGGCCCTTTCCTGGCTTCTGCTAATTTGCGGTAGACTATCGTTCTCCTTTTCATGCTGCCTCATGACTGGCCGCGACTTTGCTTCTCAGCCGCATTGACAGCCGGGGTCGCTTGGAAATGCTGGCCGGCGCATGAGTGGCCTGCGACTCCGCCCCAGTTTTTCGCATGAGCTTGCCTTCACGATCGAAGCCGCACGCCAGCGCATCGTCGACCAAGTGGCGCAGGACGCGGCCCGGTGTGAGCTGAAAAGTTTCCCGGGCTTCATTTGTTTGCGCATTCCGGAAAGTGACCGGCATTTCTGGTCGCCGCGCTTGAATCTGAGCCTGGAAAAACACGCCGGGGGACACACCCAAGTGCATGGGTTATACGGACCCAATGCCAACATGTGGTCGTCGTTTCTCTACGGCTACCTTATCATCGGTTCGGTGGGCATGTTTGCCGGGATTCTGGGCGGTTGCCAATGTGTGCTCGGTCAGCCGGCCTGGGGCCTGTGGATATTGGGCACGATGTTGGTCATCGCTGCGGGGATGTTGCTGGCAGCCCGGATCGGGCAACGCCTGGCGGCTCCCCAGATGGCGCTGCTGCATGCAATCTATGAATCCGCCGTGGGCCAGAAAGTCTCGTTGGAATGATGGCACGCCGGGCCATAAGCATTAAGCGGTGAGCCACAGCAAGCCAACGGAGTTGGAAGCTTGGAGTTCGGAGACTGCCCTGAATCTTGATGCCTTACGCACAGCGCCATTTGTCAACCGGCGCCAATTGATCCACGGCAGCGTGCCCTCATTCCTCGGGCGGGATTTCCAGGGCGGTCTTCTTTCGCTTTTGCACGGCCTGGCGCAAGAGGTATTCAACCTGTCCATTCACGCTGCGCAACTCTTCAGCCGACCATGCCTCCAACTCGGCCCACAACTTGGGGTCAACGCGCAGGAGAAATGATTTACGCTCCTCGGCCGGCATGGGCTTCAACGTCGCTTGACCAGTGCTTGAAACAGCTGCTTCGAGTGAAAGGATCTGGTTTCGCCCTCGCACACCCCGCCCTGCGGTTCCCAACCGAGTGCGATATGATCGTTGACCTCCTCGGCGAGCTTTGCGGCGGTGCTGACGAACTGGGTGCCTGTGAACGTTTCGTCGGCCTTGATGGTGATTATCTTGTATTCCATGTTGGGAGCGACCGCCGGGGTCAGTTATACAAAGTGCCGGTGTTGATGACGGGATGCGCTTCAGATTCGCCGCAGAGAACGACGAGCAGATTGGAAACCATGGCGGCCTTGCGCTCCTCATCGAGGACGATAACCTTTTTCTCCGAGAGTTCATTGAGGGCCATCTCGACCATGCTGACAGCTCCATGGACAATCTTTTTGCGGGCCGCGATGATCGCTTCTGCCTGTTGGCGGCGCAACATGGCCTGGGCAATCTCGGGAGCATAGGCAAGATGCGTGATACGGGCTTCCTCCACTTGCACACCGGCACGATCGAGCCGTTCCTGCAATTCCTTGGTGAGCGCGGCCGACACTTCATCGCTGCCCCCGCGCAGGGTGAGTTCGGTGGTCTCGCCTTCACCATCTCCGTCGTCGTAGGCGTAGGCCGTGGTAACATGACGGAGGGCGGATTCGCTTTGGATGCGGACGTAGGTCTCGTAGTTGTCTACATCGAAGACGGCCTGGGCGGTGTCACGCACCCGCCAGACGACGACCGCGGCGATCTCGATTGGATTCCCGCGTTTGTCGTTCACCTTGAGCTTGTCGCCATTGAGGTTGCGGGCACGCAGCGAGATCTTGTGCTTTTTGTTGAAAGGATTGGTGAAGAAAAAGCCACTGGCCCGGACGGTGCCCTTGTATTCGCCGAAGAGAATGAGCACCGCGGCTTCGTTGGGCTGCAGGGTGAAAAAGCCGCCGGAACACACGAGGGTGAAAACCAGGAGCAGCACGGAGGGCAGGATAAAAATCGGCCGGTGGGAACCGATGCCAGCGACAAACAGAATCACGACGAACGCGTATAGGCAGAGGACAACAAACAACATCATCCAGCCACTGGTGGCGGAGATGGTGCGCTCGCGGCAAGCGGCGGTGGCAGCAGATTTTGATATGTTCATGAGAAGATTGAGTTAAGCTATCGATATGATATCACATAGATATCTTGTCAACCAAAACTGAAAGCCAACGATTTACCCTTGTTATACCTGTATTACAGGTATAATGGGTAATCATGAGTGCGAAATTCGAAATCCCCCCTGCACTGCTCGCCGAACTGGAGCGTAGGATGGACAAGGAGCACCCCTCGGTAGCAGCCGTGATCAGCTCATTATTATCCACATCAGGCGGCCAATTGATCGGTGATCCTTTGTATTCCTTCACCCGCTCGGCCGAATTCCGGGCCCTGACCAACGATTCGGACCGCTATCTCGCTTTGCTGGCCAAGGTGCACGAGCTGCATCGCAGTGAATTTCAGGAGTTTGTGGCCGGCCAGAGCTTCAAAAGACGTTACTTCGGCATGTCGGCCGAGGAAGTTTGCGAGGCTTCCAAGCACAACCAGGCCAGGCACATCGCCGGCTCAAAATATTGGGCGATCATGAACATTGATGCGGCGACCAAACGACGCTTTCTCAAGCGACTGCTCGTCTTCATCGGCTATCCCGACGAAATGGTGACCTATGTTCGGCGCCTGATCGGCACACCATGAGACTTGGTGGTTTATGATGACCCCAATGACGCGGTGGTGAGGAGCCGGGCGCATCAACTGATCAGACTTCTGCCTCCATTTACCTGAATATACTCGCTTGTTTGAAGGATGAGCCAGCCGCACATCTCACCCATGCCTTGCCGCCATCAGGCCTTGGGCTCATGGCGTTGAATCTCTCCGTCTCCATGTTTCGTGGCAAACAATGGGGGATATAATCTTGCGGGCCAGTGCGGCTTTGCGCTTACGGTTTTTCCGTGGGTTATCCGTGATCGCAGACCGTGGCGGGATTGATGCGGAATCCATCAGGGCTCCCAATGAATTTGCCGCGTTGTGCCAGAAAGCCAATCAAGGCATCCGCATCCATGTCCTCGGCCGAACAGGTGTGAAAGCGGGTTTCCGGGCCAAATTTTGTGATGATCGCCGCCTTGAGGGACTCCACCGTATAATCCTGTTGGGCGGTGACCATCATTTCGATTACTTCGTGGCCATGGATCTGCGTTGTCATTCCCTTCGACGAAAAAGCAAAAACCTGCCTGAGGGAAACAGTTAATTTTGCACACCTATGGCTGGGTTGTCCTGCGCCCTGCCCGCGCTGCTAGGGATCGCTCCTTCGAACCTGACTTAACTTTCTTGTCTTGCCGGCCGGGACTTGTCTGCATCGCCGACTCTATGACATCGAAACCCTCCCTTTTCCCCCTACTTATCCTGTCCTCGGCCGCCTTGTTGCTGCCGGCCTGCAAAAAGGCCGATAAGCCCGCAGCGGTGCCAGCCAAAACCGCTGCCCTGACTTCGGATGAGCAGAAAGTAAGCTACGGCATTGGCTACAATATGGCCACAGACATGGCCCGGCAGGACGCATTTAAAGTGGACCAGACCGCTTTCAAGGCAGGCATCGAGGACGGGTTGAACGCCACACCCATGCAGATTGAAGTTCCGGTCATCCAGGCGGCGTTTCAGGCCGTGCAGCAGCGCATGGGAGCAGCCGCAGCCGAGGCAGCGACCAAACAACTCGCAGCCAGCACGGAATTTTTGGAGCAAAACAAAAGCCGGCCGGGCGTGACCGTCATGGCTTCCGGGTTGCAATATGAAGTGTTGGCCTCCGGTTCGGGTCCCAAGCCCAAAGCAACCGACACGGTGCTCGTGAATTACAGTGGTGCCCTGATTGACGGCACTGTTTTCGACAGTTCCGCGCAGCACGACACTGGCCCGGCCGAAATTGCCCTCAACCAGGTGATTCCGGGTTGGACCGAGGCCTTGCAAATGATGTCGGTCGGGGACAAGTGGAAGCTCTTCATTCCGGCGGATCTGGGATACGGTCCGGCTGGACGTCCCGGCATCCCGGGCAATTCGGCCCTGATCTTCGAGGTCGAACTGGTGTCGATCAAGTAAACGGAGACAGTAAAGCAATCCTTAGGTGTAAAGCGACAAAGCTACCCGACATCCCCGATCGGCTGTCACAAGCCCCACGCAATGGCTGGGCCACCTTGCATTTTGAGTGATGCCTTGATCTCCGTGTAGTTGTCTCTCCTTGGCTGCATCGCGCCGGATTGAACCCATGGTTGCGCCCGCGACCAACTCCCCGCTTGAGATAACCGTCTTGTGCGCCTAGGCTGCCGGAATGCGCTACGACATAGTAACCAACAAACCCGCGGCCCAGGCGGCGGCGGACATTCAAACCGTGGCCAAGCAACACGGCTTTGGCACCCTGCACGTTTACAATTTGAAGGAGACGCTCACCTCCAAGGGATTTCCGCAAACCAAGGAATGTTTCATTCTGGAAGTCTGCAGTCCCGCCCATGCGAACAAGGTGCTCGGACTGGACTTCCGGATGAATGTCGCCCTGCCCTGCCGCATCTCGGTTTATGAGCATGAAGGCCAGACCTGGATCGGCATGATCCGGCCGAAGGCGATGCTGGTCATGTTGTCCGAATTGCCGGAGTTGGCGGAGATTGCGGACGAAGTTGAATCGACCATGGTAAAGATCATGGACGAGTCCGTGTAAGACCGGGACGGTGCTGCATGCCGCGAGGAAGCCGAGGCACTGATATTGAACAGATGCCGGATTGGCTTTTCCCCGGTAGGCAAAGTTTCGTGTGTTTTGGGTGTTTCATGGTAATTGTCCACTCATGACCACCGCACGACTCACCACCCACGTTTTCGTGGATTTTGAGAATGTCTCTGATATCGACCTGAACTTGATCACGGGACGACCGGTGCACGTCACCCTGCTGATCGGAAAGAAACAACAAAAACTTGATCTGACTTTGGTGAAGCAGATCCATCATTTTGCCTCTCAGGTGGACCTGATCGAAGTCGGTGCCTCCGGGCGCAACGCCCTCGACATGACCCTGTCCCATTATCTGGGCCGGGCCATCCAGCAACATCCCAAGGACCAATTCTGCATCGTTTCAGGTGACAAGGATTACGATGTGCTGATCGAGCACCTAAAGCGGAATGACCACAAAGTGGCCCGCTTCGACCGCTTCGCCAATTTGCCCGGCCTGCCCCAAGCGCCTAAATCCCCCACGCCGGCGTCGTCCAAGAAACCCGCAACCGCCCCGAGCAAACATCCGGTCAAATTGGATCGTCGCGCCAAGGTGATTGAACGATTCAAATCCGCGACCAACAAGAACCGACCGACAACCAAATCGGCGCTGATTTCCCATATCAAAACCACCCTGGGCAAGGAGTCCACCGAGGAGAAAGTGGCCGACATTGTGCGTGAACTCCGCGAGACGAAGGTGCTGGAGATCGATGTGAACCACAAGGTGCTCTACGACCCGAAGAGTTGAGTGCGCCCGTCCGACATGGACGAGCTGGGCATGGGAGTGCATGAGTTTCCGCCCGGGAAAACCAGTCCGGTGCGCCCACCATCGTTATTGCGCTGCCAGCGCGTTTGCTCTTCAATGATGCCTTCACCCGTCAGGAAACCACAGAACCGATACCCATGAGCAAATCACGCGACCAGAAGAAGGAGACCAAGAAGGCTCCTCAAAAAACCATGATGGAAAAGCGCGCCGCCAAGAAGGCGAAGAAGTAACGCTTCCGGCAGAATAGCCAGCAAGGGTCCGATACTGATCGGGCCCTTTTTTATTTTGAGCGGTCATGCCGCCCCGGGAAACCCATACACCAGCACCATGGTGCAAAGTTCCACAGGCCGCGCGATTTCTACATTCACGTTATAGGCATGGTCCACTGTCTTGGCGTCTCCTTGGCTGATGGTTCCCCTGCACTTTTGATTTCTTTAATAGACTGTCTTCATCGGGTTTTCTTGTTTAAGGTTGGCCTGCAAAACCCATGAGCAAAATACGCATTGCAATTCTTGGCACCGGTGGAATGGGCGGGGCCCATGCCGAACGCCTCAGCTCCCACCCCGACGTCGAGATCGCAGCGCTGTGCGATGTTTCCCCGGAAATCGTCGCGCAATTCATCGCGCGTAAAATGCCGGATTACAAACCGAAGCCCGCAGTGTTTTCCGATGCGGCGACGATGTTTCGCGAGGCCAAACTCGATGCCGTGGTGATAATCACGCCCCATACGTTGCATTATGATCATGCGCTGTTGGCGGCGGAGGCGGGTTTGCATGTGCTGATGGAAAAACCGATGGTCACCTCCTCCGCGCAGGCCCATGCGTTGACCGCCCGGTTCAAGGCCACCGGCAAGGTTTTTACCATCGGCTACAACACGCCCTGCACGCCGGAATTCGACTGGCTGCGCACCGCCGTGCGCGAGGGCAGATTCGGCAGGTTGGAGTTGGTCAGCGGCTATCTTTCGCAGGACTGGCTGCGCTTCACGGTCGGCAGCTGGCGGCAGAATCCCCAATTGTCGGGCGGCGGTCAGGCCTACGACAGTGGCGCCCATCTGCTTAATTCATTGTGCTGGACGGTGGAGTCGGACATCGCCGAGGTTTATGCCATGGTCGACAACCACGGGACCCCGGTGGACATCAATTCATCGATCAACCTGCGTTTCACCAACGGGGTCATGGCGAGTATCGTGGTCAGCGGCAATTGCCCGGCCAACGGTGCGTCGATGCACTTCATGTTTGAGCGCGGTCGGGTCGACATCGACGGCTGGTGTGGCGAATGGATCAAGGTCTTTGACGGGGCCAACCAGGTGAAATACCCGGTGATTCCCGGCAAGGCGCAGACGCCTGATGACAATTTCATTGATGCCATCCTCGGTCGGGCCGATCCGCGCACCTCGCTGCAAAATGGCATCGTGCAAAGCGAACTGATGGATGCGATCTACGAATCGGCCCGCACCGGCTTGCCGGCCAAGCCACAAAGGGCAAACCGCTTGAGTGCGGAGGAACAGATGGAAAAGTTTGCCCAACAACTGAAGGAAGACGACTGGGGGCACCAGCCATGCTAGGGATTGGTTGTCGGTGGTTGGCAATTGAACGGAGCAATCAGAATTCAGCGGTCGACACATGAAACCGGTTGTAAGAGTGCCATACCAAAGACAACTGGGCTAACCGCTCCACCTGTTGCTTATGATGCGACAAAGCTGTGAGTGATGGGATGAGGAGAAAGACCTCGAAATTGCTCGCCCCCGCCATGCCCGTCCCGCGCCATCCCCAATCATGAGTTCCATCCAACAGCATGTTCAGAATCTGCTCGACCACCTGGTGGCGGCAGGCAAGGAGCGCGGCATCCAGGTGACGGCTTATCATGAAGGCAAACTGATCGTCGACGCATGGGCGGGCATCGCTGATGTCAACACGGGGGTCTTCGTGACGCCGGACACGCTGTTTCCGGTGTTTTCGGTGACCAAGGGCTTGGTCGCCACCGTGGTGCATCGCTTGGTCGAGCGGGGTTTGTTAACCTACGAAACCTGCATCGCGGCGGTGTGGCCGGAGTTCGGGGTCAAGGGCAAGGAAGGCATCACGGTGGGCCACGTGCTGCGCCACACGGCCGGCATCACCAAATTGCCGCGCGGCACGACATTCGCCGAGGCCTTGGATTGGGAAGGCATGTGTCGGCGGATCGCGGCGTTGGCGCCGGAATGGGATCCGGGCATGCGGTGTGCCTACCATGGGTTAACCTACGGTTGGATTCTGGGAGAAGTCATGCGCCGTGTTTCGGGGCTCTCATTCAACCAATTGGTGCAGGAAGAAATATGCGCTCCGCTGGGGATCGATGGAATGTTTGTGAGTTTGCCTTCAGATAAGGATGAATTGGTGGCCTGGTTGGAGGCACCGGACGTTGAAGTGCCGGTGGATGACGGCACGCCCCAAGTGGTGCCATTTGCGTTGCAGCCGCTGCACACTTGGATGAATCGACTGGAGGCGCGCCGCGCCTGCTTGCCCGCAGCCAATGGAATCATGAACGCGCGTTCGCTGGCCCGCCATTACGCCGCTCTGCTGCCGGGTGGAGTGAATGGGGTGGAATTGCTGCCGGCGGCGCGGATAAATGAAGCCGCGGCCTTTGCGCAACCGGCACGGGGCGTGGACGGTCATCCCCACGGCTGGGGTTTGGGCTATCTGTTGGGTGAACCCGGCTCAGTCATGGGTGAAGTCCCCACCAC
>JAIPJW010000133.1 GCA_021734075.1 Cephaloticoccus sp. | reverse complement strand
GGCATCGAAGTGAAATACCTGCCCGTGCGCGTGCACCCCGGCATCAGTGCGCCCACTGCTGTGGATGCGCACCGGGGATTTCATGTTTTCCCCCAGCCTGGCCTCGATCACATCCTGGATGGCCCGCCCGCGGACCTGGCTCTGCCAACCCGCAAACGCCGTGCCGTCATAGGCACAAATGCATTTCCAACGGGTTCCAGTCATATTTCGTCCTCCATGGAAATGGGTGGCTGTTGCTGATCCAAATAATCCTGCAGGATGAGCGTCGCAGCGCGCGAATCCACCAAACCACTGGCCCGCACTGCGCGCCGCTTGCCCTTCGCGATCGAGGATTCGGCCTCGTAACTGGTGAGGCGCTCATCGACCAAATGCACCGGCAGCCCGAAACCTTCCTGCAGCCGGGCCGCAAATTCGTCCACCTCCTTGGCCTTGAACCCGGCCGAGCCGTCCATGTTGTAGGGATAACCCAGAACTAGATCGGTGATGCGACGCTGCTGGATCATCTGCGCCAACGCCTGCCAGCGTTGCGCGGCATCCGACTGCACCAGAGCCGGCAGCGGCGTGGCCACGCCGATTTCATCGCCATAGCTCAAGCCGATCCGACGGGTTCCATAATCTATGCCGAGACAGCGCATGTCGCAATCTGGATGGTCGGGGTGCTGCGGTGCAATTTCATTTGCGGCGCCGGTTGATTCACCTCTCCTGTGGTCATGTCTGATTCAGCCCAACGCCAAAGCCCTTTGTGCGAAGAGCATCCCACCAGCAAAACCATCCGTGCCGCGACTTAAGCGACAAAGGACGATGACACTTTATCAACCACCATGGAGCCAACGGAATGTCCCTCTGAAATCACCGCAACTGAAGCCTTCCAGCTGCTGCAACAGACCCCTCCCCGGGCGCTGGTAATCGATGTGCGTGAGCCGTATGAAGTGCAAATCTGCCAACTGGCAGGCGCCCGGCATATTCCCATGCGACAGATCCCGGCGCAACTGGATCAATTACCCAAGGATCAACATATGTTGATCATGTGTCATCATGGGTCCCGCAGTCAGGTGGTCACGGGATTTCTACGGTCCCAAGGTTTTGCCAAAGTCAGTAATATTGCCGGCGGTATCAATGCCTGGGCCATGGAGATAGACCCGACTTTGGCGCGGTATTGAAACCGACGCAGGGCCTATAATTTCGTTGCCCACAGGCCCTTCATCGCGAGGGGGAATTCAATTCATGGTAGTTTCAGTTCCGGATGAGCCGCGATATAGTGTCGCACATAGCCGGAAAAGGCCGCCTTCAATTGCGCCGTCAGCGTCTCGGGGCCCACCCGATACGGTTGCTGGTCGATCATGCCCACCGGGGCTATATCCCGGGTTGTGGACATGATAAAACATTCCTCCATCGAATTTATCTCCTCCGGGACAATGATCCTTTCCGTCACTCCCAATCCCGCCGTCGCCGCCACCTCCCGCAAAATCAATTTACGGGTGACCCCCCCAAGGATACCCGCGCTCAGCGGCGGTGTCACCAGCTGTCTGTCACGAAAAAATCCAATGTTACTGGTGGCCGCCTCGGTGATTTCACCCCTCAAATTGATCATCAGCACGTCGTCGGCCCCGCGTGAAATGGCCTCGCGCAAACAAAGGATGTTATTGAGGTAATTGCCCGTTTTCCAGGCCGGGTTGAGCGTATTGGCCGGGTTACGGCGCAGGGTGGATTCAAGCGAAAGCATGTATCCGGACTGGGCCTGCCGGGCAGGAATGTCCTTGTTGGCCTGCACCAACAGGGTGAAATCCGGGCCATCCGCCAAGCCGACATCCAGACCGATGGCGCCGGCCCCGCGCGAAATCTGCAACCGCACATAAAGTTCACCGGCATAACCCGAGGTCACCCGGAATGCGGCGACCGTGCGCTCGATCTCCCGCCATATCATGGGGGCATCCCAGGGCAGATCCATGTGGAGCGCCGCTGCCGACTGCAAAAGCCGCTGCCAATGCTCGACCCAGGCAAACAACACCCCGTCATAAGTCCGCCAGACTTCATAGACCGCATCACCATAGAGGTAGCCCCGGTTCAAGGGCGGGAGCGACGGTTCCCGGGCATCATGCAACCGTCCATTGGTGTTGGCTTGGATAAAATCGGGACGCATCCGGGATATCAGCAAATACAACCAAGCCGGAATGCGACCACAAAAAAGCCCTGCCGTTAGCGCTGCAGGGCTTTGGTGGTCGAAATTTGTCAGACCTTACTTCTTGCGGGGTTTGGTCAAACCGAGCTCCTTTTTGATGTTTTGCACGCTGGGCACGGAGATACCCACGGTCTCGGCAATCTCCGACCCGGTCTTGCCGGCGGCGGTGAGCGCCTTCACTTTGCTCTTGGTCTCATCATTGATGATGGCCCGTTTGCGACGCTTGCCGGATTTGGCCTTGCCGGACGAAGGACGTCCGCCGGTGGCTGCCTTGAGTGCCTTGATAAGCTCCGCTGCATTCTTGAATCCAAACTTGGCGGGGAGAGCGGCCAATTCCTTGGCCTGTTCGGCGGCAATTGCCTCCTCCAATTTGGATATTTTGGCGCGAGCCGCTTCCAGTTCTTTGATTTTATTTGATACCATGGTGGTGGTGTATGTTGAGGGTTCGAGTCACAACATAAGTCGATATTTAGTTATGGCAAGGTCAACACGAGCAATTTGCCTATAGGATATACGATAATTCAACCGGAATAATCATATCCATTCCGGTCGTAATAAAACCGTCCCTATTTTGCGCCACCCTTCCGAAAGGCAGCCGGACCGCAACCGGCATATTGCGCAAAGACCCGGCTGAAATGATGACGATTACTGAAGCCCAAACCCTCCGCAATATGTTCGATTGAATCATCGCCCAGGGCCAGACGCCGACCGGCCTCCCGCACCCGTCGCTCCGCCACATAAGCTGCCGGAGTGCGGCCGGTTTGCCCCTTGAACCAACGGATAAAGGCCTCAATGCCCAACCCGGCCTGGGCCGCCAGCACCTCATTGGAGATCTGCCGGCTGATATTCTGCTCCAGCCACCCCAACACCCGCTGCAGGCGGGGATTGGTCTCGGCCAACCAGCCGGGGGCCAATCCGGCAAAAGCCACATGCAACAAGGCCATTCCCAGATGTCGCGCAATTTCCATTTCCCGCCGACGGGTGGCGGACTGCAAAGCGGAGGCCACGCCAAAAAAATCGGCTCCGACCACTGGCACCAGCGGCTGTGGCGAACCAGCCGGTCGTCCGGGATAAAGGGAAAAATGGAGCCACAAATGTTCCACTCCGTCCCTGCCCCCGCAATCAAACGTCACGCCGTCCGGTAAAATCACGGCACAATCCCGGTTCAACTCGATCTTCCGCCCGCTACAGTTCACCCAGGCCCCGGGGGTAAACTCATAAAAGAGCCGCCAAAACGGACTGCAAACCGCGCGGTGTTGCCACTGGTCATGCAATTGCATCACCCCCACTTCATGAATTTGAAACTCTCCCGCTCCGCTCTCGTTGGCCAGCCGCAAGCCCAATGCCGTCAAGGGATTTTGCCACTGGGTCCGGTCAATTTTGGACATAAGCCAGTTCCTCCTAGGCATAGGCAACAGGCAAGTAAATTGATATAATGGCCCCCATGAGTTCAACTTCGGTTGCCCCTTCCCCCCTCGCCCCAACCCGCACGGTTCTGATTGACCCACAGGCCAAACAAAAGCCCCGCAACGTGGATCTCATGTGCGATTGGCAGTATCTCGAGCGCTCCATCCACCGCCTGCTGGCCGCCTGGGGCCGTGAAGTGGCCGAGTGGAACGACAAAAGCACGATACACCGTCAGATTTGGGATCAGGCCGAATGCGTCCGCCGTCTGCGCGAACGCGTCAGCCAATTCCCGGGTGGCAAACCGGATGCCCCCGTATCCGGCGAACTCGAACGACTGGTCAACACTGTGTTGCTCGCCCCCTCCCTTGATGACGCCCTCGATGGCATCTATGTATTCCTGCTCAAGAACCTCGTCACCGCCTACGGCGAATACAGTGCCAGGGTGCATCCGATCCACGATGCTCCCACCATCGCCCTGCTGCATGAAATCAACCAAATCAAGAGCCAGCAATGGTTGTGGTATCGCGACTATCGGCGGCGGCATCCGCACACATTGACCCCGGATTACCGGGCCCGCATCGAGGCGGGTCTCACCCGCTGTCAGTATTTCAAGACCGCCCTGCCCGTCCACGCTGCCGACATCGCTCAACCGGCCGGTGTGAACACCGATTTCAGACTGGCCCGCTTCAGTGCCCGCGTGGAGCCTACCAAATGCAAGCAACCTTTCATGGACTATGTGCGGGCGGATTTTGCCACCAGCATCGAGGCCCGCCGGTTGTTTTGGGCCTACGGCTACATGCTGGAAAAAAACATCCCGGACGATCAATTGGCCTGGCTCTACTGGGGGCACTACATGCCGTGGGACTGGCATCACGATATCTCGCGCCACTTGTGGGATGAATCCCGCCACGGCGACTCCGGCTATTCCCGTCTCTGCGATTTTGGCATCACGCTCGAGGAAGTGGGCTTTGCCAGTTACGAGCAGGCGGAGCGCGAAAAAACTTTGGGTGAAATCGCCACCCAAAAGGGGATCACCCGGGCCGAAGCCGAGGCCCAGCAACTCGAACTCCTGCGCCCCTTCCGCGCCGAACCGATCACGAAGGAACTGCTTTACCAACACGTCTTCATGATCGGGATGGTCGCCGAAACCGGCCACTTCGTGGTCAAGAACGAGGGTTATGTGGACTTCAAGGAAGGACAGGATCTTGATTCCGCGGAAATGATGCTGTTCGACATCATCGATGAGACCGCGCATGTGCAATATGCCCACCGTTGGCTGCCCCTGTTGGCCGAAGAAGCCGGGATCGACAACAGCGATTACCGGGAACGCGCCGCCAAGGTCCGCGAGGAATACCAGGCCAATGCCATCAAGTCCGCGGATGAGTTGCGCCAAAAACTTTCCCGCACGCCCGGCGATCCCTGCTTCGATTTTTATCAGGACCTGCTGGCGCGAATCCGGGCCACCACTCCGCTCACGAATGCGCAGACCTGCCCGCCCCGCTCGCCCAAGCCGATGTAGGGCTTAGTCGACCGCGCGACCTAATATTCACTGGCATTCGGCTTGCGCGCACGCTGACCGACCGCATTAATTTCGCATCAATGGCCCGTATACCGATTGAGGATAATTTCGACGACGTAATCAACAAGACCCAGCGCGGTCTTCACATCACGGATGAGCAACTGGCCTCCCGGGCCGAGGTGAGTGCGGAGGACCTCGCGGCGGTCAAAGGCGGCAAACCCTTGTTCGCGGTTATCCGCCGGGTCGCCCGGCACTTGCGCTTGGGACCGGATTCCCTGGAAGTCCTGGCCCAAAAAGGCTGGTATCCGGAACAACCGAATTTCCCCCGCGGTTTTGCCATGTTCAACACGGCCTTCGAGGACATGACCGTGAACAGTTACCTCGTGTGGGACAGTCGCACCAAGCACGCGGCGGCGTTTGACACCGGAGCAGACTGCCAGGCCATGGTGGATACCATCCACAGCGAGGGACTCGACCTGCGGTATATTTTCATCACCCATACGCACGACGACCACATCGCAGACCTGGCCAAACTCGCCGCCGCCGCTCCCAAGGCCGAGGTGTGGGCCAGTGAGCTGGAACCGGTTGATTTTCCCGGCGCCCAAACGTTCAAGGAAAACGCGCATTTCCACCTCGGCGAGATTGCCATCAAGACCCTTAGCACCTGGGGGCATTCACCCGGGATGACGACCTTCTATCTCACCGGCCTCAGCTGGCCGCTGGCCATTGTGGCAGACGCCATTTTTTCCTGTTCCATGGGGGGCAGCCCCACCAATTTTGCGGACCAGTATCGCAACAACAAGGACAAGATCCTGACCCTGCCCAAGGACACCGTCCTGGCGCCCGGCCATGGTCCGCTGACCACGCTGGCCCAGGAAAAAATGCACAACCCGTTTTTCGCCCGCTAACTTTCCTTAACCTCAACCCACCTAATCATGTCAGAAAAAATTGCCTTCGTTGGAGTAGGTCGCATGGGCGGCAACATGGCCCGTCGTCTCAAGGACTGCGGCTACAAAGTCACTGCGGTCTACGACAGTTACACCCCTGCTGCGGTTGAATTGGCCAAGGAAATCGGGGCCAAGCAGGCCAAGACCCTCGCAGCCGTCACCGCCGCCGCCGATGTCATATTTACCGTCGTCACGGACGACGCCGCCCAATTGGCCGTATTCGGACTCACTGGCGATTCCTTGCTGGTGAAGGCGAAAGGCAAAGTGTTCGTGAATTGCGCGACGCTCACCCCGAAGACCCATGTCGAGGTGGAACGCCGCGCCAAACAAGCCGGGGCGGTCACCCTCGAGGGTTGCATGGCCTCCTCCATTCCGCAGGCGCGGAACGGGACCCTCTATCTCATGTGTGGAGGAGCCAAAAAGACCTTCATGCAGGTGAAGCCCATCCTGGAAAAACTTTCGACCGCGCTGCGTTATGTGGGCAAGACCGGCCAGGCCGCCCAGGTCAAGGCCCTCGTTAACATGGTCATGAACATCAACACCGCCGGTCTCGCCGAGGGTCTCGGCCTGGGCAACGCCCTCGGCCTGGATTTGAACATGCTGCGCGAGGTGTTTCTGCAAACCGGGGCCAATTCCCAGGTGCTCAAAACCGATGGCGAGGATATGCAAAACCGTGACCACGCCTGTTATTTTTCCGGCGCACACGCCGCCAAGGACAGCACCATCGCCTGGGTGCTCGGCGCCGAGGCCGGCATCAATATGCCGCTCGCCTCCGCCACCAAGCAGCAGTTCGACAAGATGGTCGCCCTCGGTCTGGGCGGGCTCGACAAGTCCGGCGTCGCTGAACTCACCTTCAAGGGCCGTCACGCCTGAGTTATTTTCCCAACCCCGACATTTTCTCCCATGCCTAAAATCGCCCACATCTGTAATCTCTGGTCCCTCGTCGGCCATCCTTCACCCAAAAAAGAATGGTCGCTCGAACGTAAAATCGCCGCGGTCGCCGCCGCCGGTTTCGATGGTATCACCACCGCCCTGACTCCCGAGCACGCCCGTCTCGCCGCCAAATACAAACTGAAGCACCTGCTCGGTTTTATTTCCAACAATTCGGGCAATGCGACCGAATACGCCAAGGCCATCCAGGCCCAGAAGGAAGCCGGAGCCGTGCAGATCAATGTGCAACTCGACGACGACGACACGAAACCGGCGGTCGCCGCCCGCAACTGGGTGAAAATGATGAAGGAAGCCGACAAGATCGGCGGCGTGGTCATGTCGCTCGAAGTTCACCGCGACACCTGCACGGAAACGCCGGAAAAGACCTACGAGATTGCCAAGCTCTACAAAAAGGCCACCGGCAAGATGATCAAAATCAACTTCGACTTCTCGCACTTCGCGGTCGTCAAGCACCTTGGCCCCGGCAACTACAGCTCCTACCTGCTGAAGTATCCGAAACTGGTTCAGAACGGCGAACAGTCGCACTGCCGGCCTTTCAACGGCCACCACTGTCAGGTATCCGTCACCCACAACGGCAAACTGACCGACGAGGTTAAGAGCTACCTCAAGTTCACCGAGGATCTTTTCCGTTGCTGGAAAAGCGCCAAGCAAAACCAGGACAAGACCCTCTTTGTTTGCCCCGAACTCGGGCCCTTTCACCAGGGCGGAGCCGGCTACAACATCACGGGCCTGGCCCCGGCCTGGCCCGACGCCGCCATTCTCCGGCGCGAACTCGCCAAGGCCTGGAACCGCGCCAAATAAGCCTTCACTCCACCAGGCAAAAGGTCGGCCCCGACTCGGGCCGGCCTTTTTAATTTTGAATCTGGGAGTGGCGCGTCAGCGATAACGGGCCGTGATCGCGCGGCCTTCACGGGCACTTTGGTCCGCCAGGTCAAGAATATGGATGGGACGACGCGCCCACTCGGGGGTGATCACCAATGCCTCTCCCTTGGTCAGGTGATCCGCGATATTGGCATAAAACCTCTCCCACTGTTCCTTGGGATTTTTGCCCTTGGTCACGACAGTCTTGTCGGCATCGCGCACAATGATTTCATGGCTGTCGTATTCAAACACCATGGAGCCCTTCGTGCCCGTCACCTCGAACATGCCGCGCTTTGGATTCGCATCGATGTGGGTGATGCAGAGTGAAAGCCACGCACCGTTGTTGAAGCGCACGACCGCAAACCCCTCGTCCTCGATGGTGTCCGCCTGCCACTTCGTCTGCGCATTCCAGAAACCGCATTTGGCGTAACCCGTGACCTCGGTAATCTCGGCCTGTATCAGTTGCAGGCCATATTCCAACAGGTGCACTCCCCAGTCATAGAGGATGCCACCCGAAATGCTCTTGCTCGCCCGCCAGATATCCCCGGGTTTGTTCCATTGCCCCATGTGACACTCGATGCGCACGATGTCGCCGATCAGGCCGGATCGCACTACTTCCAGAGCCTTCATCACCGATCCGTCCCAGTGCCGGTTGTGGAAGGTGGAGAGCATCACGCCCGCTTTTTCCGCTGCCGCGATCATCGTATCACATTCCAGCGTGGTGATGGCGAAGGGCTTTTCGCACACCACATGGCGGCCGGCCGCGATGCATTGCAGGGCCAGCGGAGCATGTGTGTTGTGCGGGGTGATCAGGATCACCAGATTCACGTCCGACTGGGCCAGCATTTCCTCCACCGTATGATAGGTTTGAATGCCCGGAAAATCCTTGGGAGCCAGCGCCAGTCGTTCCGCGTCCAGTTCCACGGCGGCCCGCGGCGTCATGCCCGCCTTCTGCACATCTTGCAGGTGGATGCGCCCCATGTTGTAGATGCCGCCGTAGCCGACCACCGCGACCTTGATGTCGGCGGGTTGGGAAAAGTGTGGTTTCATGATGATGTTCAACGGGCGGCCCAACTCATTCCGCGCAGGGTGATTTCCAACTGTTCCGGGTAATCCAGAAATTCCTGACATTGATGTCCGCTCGCTGAATAAAAAACCCGGCCAGCTCCGTGCATTTTTTTCCACACGAAGGGCATTTCCACCCCGTTGGTCCAGGGCGCACTCACCGATTGGTGCGTGGTGACCGCCAGCACTTCATTGCGGGGATCCACCAGCATGTAATATTGCTCGCTGTGCACCTTGAAGTCAGGAATGCCCTGCGTGATTGGGTCGTCGTGATTCACGATCCGGATCGTGTAATCCTTGAGGTTGTCCGGGTGGGCCAGAAATTGGCCGCCCGTCATCCACTGGTAATTGATCGCCCCGCGAAAGGCATCACCCATGCCACCGTGAAACCCC
>JAIPJW010000132.1 GCA_021734075.1 Cephaloticoccus sp. | reverse complement strand
GCGAGAGTGAACATCAGCCGGCGGATGTCGGCATCGGCGTCGAGATACCAGCCGATCTTGAAACCGTGCAGGGTTTCCAGCACGACGCCGAGGGTCAGGAAAGCAAAGAGGGACCACCAGCCCTGGCGGAGATGTCGGTTGGAGAGATTCATGGGGTGGGGGAGTCGAGGTTTGGCGGGTAGGATTTATTCGCGGAGGTTCACGGGGCGATTGTTGCGTTCGCGGAGAAGTCGTTCGTATTCGTCCTGTCGGAAAAGCCCCGAAGGTTGCAGCAGGGTTTTCCAAGCGTAAACATGGTGCGATTTACGGGTTTCCTGCCACCATTTTTGGTAGGCGAGGGCGGAGGCTTCCTTTTGCTGCGGATCGTCAATGGTATAATCATACGGATAACCGGAAAAGCCGGGCAGGGACTGGAGCGATTTCCACGCGACAAAGCGAACCACCGCGTAGGGATCGTTTAGTTCAAAGATCAGATAAGGGTAAAGCCACTCATGTCCGGAGGCGCGTTGCGCCGGAGCCCAGCCCATGGCCCAGGCAACGAGGGCGCGTTGGCCGGCATCGCCCTTGAGGATATAGGTGGCCCCGAAAGCCAGTTCCTGGTCATCCTTGCCCAGCGCAGGCACCGCCTGGCCATACCAGTCGGCCAGATTTTTTGCCGTCCAAGCCAGCGTTTGATCCAAGTGGCAGAGATTGCAGGCATTCGGGCGTCCAAGCTCGACGGTTTCCCCCGCGGTGGGGGAGGAAATCTGATGACTTCGGATGGCGCGCAAAAGGCCATAGGTCGTGTGCGGCATGTGGCAGTTGTAACAACTGCTGCCGGTGGACCCCGCGGCGTGGTGCGTGTGCGCGGGAATGTCCGCCGCCATTTCATGGTGGCATTGCAAGCAGGCTTGATTGGTTTCCATGCGGGGTCCCACCTGATCATTGGCCCAGGATTGCAAGGTGGCCGGATCGGTTTGCGCGGGATGCATCTCATGGCAGGAGAGACACGAAAATTGCCCGCCCCTGAAGCAGGGTGAGGCACTGGTGCCGTTGTATTCCCGACCGGTGACGCGAACCATGCCATCGCCCCAATACATGTTGTAAAATGCCTCGGCATCCTCGCGCAGTAAGGAATCCCGGTTCGCCTGGCCCTCCGCTCCGCTGGGCTGGTTGACATGCCGCAGGTCCAGCTGCGTCTGTCCGGGTCTAAACCGACTGTTCTCCTGCACGAACTTCATTTGGGCCTGCATGCTGTCGAACGACCAGGTGCTGTGGCATTGACCGCACACCAAGGCCGAGGCCGGTCCGTTCATGCGCGCCGGGTTGGCGATGGTCTGGTCGGATTTATCCGAAAAATGCCCGCGGAAACGGCGCACGGGATCGCGGTTCAAGGTGATGTGTTCCTGCCCGCCGCTGTGACAGGCTTCGCAGCTGATGCCGAAATCGGTCACGTCGGTGTCAAAGGTTTCATTGGCCACGAAGCGGCTGCGCCCGCGCGTGACATGGCAGTGAATGCAGGAGACATTCCATTCCGCCTTGGAATACGGGTCGATGTGCTCGGGTGGCATCATGAAACTGGCGGTCATGGGCACCCACATCTTTTCAGCCACGATGTAGGCAAAGGGGAATTGTTCCACCGTGCGCCCGTCATTGGAGGTCAACCAGCAGATTTGCATGCTGTGTGAACCGGTAAGCAGCACGATTTCCTGGGGCGCACCCAGGGCCGAGTCCGGCGCGCCCTGCGGTTTGACGCGCACAAGGTGTTTGGTCCCGACCCGCGACACACGGTAGTCACGCTCAAAGGCGGCCAGGTTAAGTCCGTCCATGCCGGGGGGCATGGTCTCGGGGGAGGCGACCTGGGTCATGCGGCGATGAAAAGAGGCATGCCAGCTGGCATAATTGCCGGGGTGGCAGGAACGGCAGGAGTCGGCCGAAACATAATTGTCCACGGGGTTTTTGACGGGACGATTGGCGGGCGGGGCGGCATCCCATTTCGTGTTGAGCAGCCACCCTGTCAGCATCAGCAAGCCCCAGACGATGCTGACCGCAAACCAACGACTGGCCCAGGTGCCGGGGAGCAATCGAAAGCCGTTGGGCTTTGCGCTGGGGGGCAGTTCAGCCATTGGGGGCACGAAATAGAACTGCGACCGCCCAAGAGGCAATTTCCATCGTGGGGCGCGAGCGGCGGGTCACTACTTCTGCTCCATCTCGGCCAATTCCTGTTCGAACTTTCTTTGCTCCCTTTTGGCGGCGTCCGCGCTGCTCCACCGCACCGTTGATGCATCCTGTCCGCTGCGGTGGCGTTCGTAGGCTTCCCAGTCGTGGGCGGCCAGGGCCCGGGCTTCATCCGCATTGGCTACGCGACCCGCTTTCAAGTGCTGTTCGTAGTGGGATTCGATGTAACTGTCCCGGGCTTGTTGTTGCTCGAATGCGGTGGGGACATTCGCGGGGCGGTCGAAACGGTTGGCATGGTCGGATTTACCCCAGCCGTGGCAACCGGCCAGAAATCCACTCCCCAGTAACAGACCCAACAGGAGTGCCGATGGTTTAGGCATGGAAGGAATCTAGCTCGATTTCGGGACTCGTCAATCCGGTTGGGTGCGACCGACGGAAAGCACTGGATGCTTGACGGCATGTCCCGGGCCGAACCCTTTAGTGGTCATGGCGACGCCCACTGAAGAAAATTTTCAAGCCTACAAACGAGCCGAGAAGAAGGCGCTCGAGATCGTGGCACAGATGAAGTCCGTCAATGTGAAGAAGACGGATATCGAACTGGCGCTGCTGGTCGCAGTGTTTGAGTTGCACAAAGGCACGCTGCCCCCGGAAACGATCGGTGCGATCGTGCAGGGACATATGAAGCAGATCATCCCGTTTTACGGCACCAAGGCGCCGCCGAGCCAAAGCTGAAAAGGCGAACGGGAGGCGGGTTTACAACTCCACGCCTTCCACGATTAGGCGGATGGAGTCGAGACGCAGGCGGGCCTGTTCGATGGCGGAGCGGGTATGGCGGACCTGTTTCTTGGCCAGATCAATTTCCTCGGGCCGCACATTGTCATTGAGTTTGCCGAGGGTGACCAATCGTTGCAGGTCGGCGGTCAAGGTGGCGGCGGCCGTTTCGCGCGCGGCCTGTTTCAGGACCTTGATGCGGGTGGTGGCGCGTTCCGTCGCGGCCTCGAGGAGATTTTTCAGCAGGGTGGCATTGAAGCCGGGCCGTTCGAGGAATCGCGGCAGCGGCGCGTCCTCGATTTCATCCGCGATGGAGGCGCCATCGCGTTGGTCGGTCAGATCGTTGCCATGGATGTCCACCAAAACCCGGACCGGGGTCGGGGCGAGAAACTGGTCCACGTGCCAACGGGCATCGGCCATGGTCTCGAGGACGAAGACGGCCTCCAACAGCAGATTGGGTTTGGCGGCCTTGATCAGGCAAAAGGCTGAGGTGCCGGTGGGTGAATCGACCAGCAGATCAATGCTGTCCTGCACCAGGGGATGATCAGCGGAAAGGAAGCGGATGTCCTCGCGGGAGATGGCGCGCCTGCGGTCGTAAGTGGCGAGCATGCCGTCGCGCGGAATGGCCGGGAAACCCTCGACGTAGGCATGGTTCGCGTCCAAAAACACATCGCCTTCCTCGTGGTCCGTGACCCGGACCCCGTAGTGATCGAGCAAATCGGAAACAAATCTCCGCAGGAACGGATCGGCATCGGCCGCGCGCACGCGGTCAATGACCCCCGAGGCCACCTCGCGATTGAACGAGTTGAGCTCCAACAGCCGGTCACGGCCGTTTTTCATCTTGAGGGTCAATGCCGCCCGGAATTTTTCGGTTCCCGCAATAAAGGCCTCGAGCTTGGCGCGGGCCTTGTCCTTGAGCTTCCCCTCGCCGAACTCGGTGGCGAGCTTGAGCAGTCGATCATGGAAGGCGTTGCGGTAATCATTGCCGCCGTGCAGGGGTGATTCGAACGCGTCGAGGCCGCGGTGATACCACTCGGTCACGGCCTCGTCGGCGCCACCGGTGACATAAGGGACGTGGATGCGAATGGTCTCGGTTTGCCCGATGCGGTCGAGGCGGCCGATGCGCTGCTCAACCAGGCCGGGATTGAGCGGCAGGTCGAAGAGCACGAGGTGATGGGCGAATTGAAAGTTGCGGCCCTCGCTGCCGATCTCGGAACAAAGGAGGAGTTGCGCGCCATCGGGTTCGGCGAACCAGGCGGCCTGCCGGTCACGCTGCACCAAGGGGAGACCCTCGTGAAAGAGGCCCAGGTTGAGATTCATGCGCTCCTTGATCGCGGCTTCCAATGCGAGCACCTTGCGTTCCGATTTGCAGATCAGGAGGATTTTTGCCGAAACGTGCTTCTTGAGAAAACTGATCAACCACTCGAGCCGCGGATCATCCTTGAAGGCATAGCGCAGGCTGGCGTCCTCGTTGTTCTCCTCGGCCTGCAGTTCGCGGGCAATGCGCGTGAGCAGGGTGGGCGTGGCGCCTTCGAGCGGGGCGGGGCAATACTTGCGATGGGGAAACCCCGTCATGGCGGCGCGGGTGTTGCGGAACACCATGCGGCCGGTGCCATGTTGATCGAGCAGG
Organism: Cephaloticoccus sp.; assembly: GCA_021734075.1. Lineage (GTDB taxonomy): Bacteria > Verrucomicrobiota > Verrucomicrobiia > Opitutales > Opitutaceae > Cephaloticoccus. The sequence goes on along the minus strand of JAIPJW010000132.1, from coordinate 4,770 downwards.
GTCCGCAGGAGTTTTTCGCGCGCCTCGGGTTGGCCGGCGGACAGCGCCGCGAGATGCTCGTCGAGACCGGCCAGGTCACGGTCAAAAATCTTGCGCAGGGCAGCATGATCCTTGGGGGTGAGCGTTTGGTGTTCGATGATTTTTTCTGCGATGGTGGCGACGGTGCCGAAACTTTCGGACTCATCCACGAAAGTTTCGTAATTGTCGTAGCGATGCGGATCGAGCAGACGCAGCCGGGCGAAGTGTCCGGTTAGGCCAAGTTGGGTGGGGGTGGCGGTCAGCAGCAGCAGGCCGGGACAGCGCAGGGCGAGTTGCTCGACCAATTGGTAATCGGGACTGACCTCCGCGGGTGACCACGCCAGATGGTGGGCTTCGTCCACGATGACCAGATCCCAGCCAGCCTCGACGACCTGGGCGCGCCGGGTTTCGTTGCCGGCCAGATAGGACACGCTGGCCAGCCCGAGTTGTCCGGAAAGAAACGGATTTTTGTCCGCTTCACTGGCCTCGCAGGCCAGACAACGTTCCTCATCAAAAATGGTGAACCAGAGATTGAAGCGCCGCAGCAGTTCGACGAACCACTGGTGCACCAGGGATTCGGGCACGAGGATCAGGGCGCGATTGGCCCGGCCGGTGGCGAGCAGGCGTTGCAGGATCAGACAGGCCTCGATGGTTTTGCCGAGGCCGACCTCATCGGCCAGCAGCACGCGGGGAATCTGCCGGTTGGAGACCTCGTGCAAAATATAAAATTGGTGGGGGATCAGGTCGATGCGGCCACCCAGGAATCCCCGCACATCGGATTGGCGAAAGCGGGACTGGGCCTGCAGGGCGCGCAGGCGCAGATCGAAGACTTCCGAAGGATCGGCCTGACCGGCGAGCAGGCGCTCGGCCGGGGAACTCACGCTGGTGATATCTGAGACGGCATCCTCGCGCACCCGATGACCGCCGCCGATATAAACGATGAGGCCATTTTCGTCCTCGACCGACTCGACGGTGAATTTGGTGCCGGTGCGGGTGGCGACGTTGTCCCCCGCATGGAACTCGACCCGTTTGAGCACGGGAGTGCCACGGGCATAGATCCGCTTTTCACGCGTGGCCGGATACTCAACCGTAATCCGGTTGTGCTCCAGCTCCGCCACCAAGCCGAGACCCAGCTCGGGTTCACGTTCACTCATGCATCGTTGTCCGACAAAACCTAGCGACATAGCGTTTCAGATAACGCGCTGGATGCGTGTAACACAAACGCGATTTACGAATATTCGGGCCGGACGATAAATTTTTGCATCCGGCCCTTAAGCCGGCGTTATCATTGTGCCTGGGTGATTGCCGAAGCGAGGAACGCGGTTATGGTGGCGCCAATGGACAACCTCACTGCCGCACGCGCCACGATGGGCTTTTCGCTGGGGTTTCACATCATCTTTGCGGCGATCGGGATGACGATGCCCTTTCTCATGTCGGCGGCGCACTACCTTTATTTGCGGGGCCGGAATCCGGTTTATCTTGAATTGACCAAACTGTGGATGAAGGGCGTGGCCATCCTTTTTGCGGTCGGCGCGGTGTCGGGCACGGTGCTTTCGTTTGAACTTGGGCTCCTGTGGCCCGGTTTCATGAAGCATGCCGGGGCCATCATCGGCATGCCGTTTTCCTGGGAGGGAACGGCTTTTTTCATCGAGGCCATCGCGATCGGTCTGTTTCTCTACGGCTGGAAACGCATGCACCCTTGGTTGCACTGGGCGACGGGTCTGATGGTGGGACTCTCGGGGTTTGTCTCGGGCATCTTTGTCGTCGCCGCGAATGCGTGGATGAATGCGCCGGCGGGGTTTGATTGGGTGGCCGGCGCGGCGCAAAACATCGACCCGGTCAAAGCCATGTTCAATCGCGCGTGGTTCCACCAAAGTTTGCACATGCAACTGGCGGCGCTTTCGGCCGTCGGTTTTGCGGTGGGGGGGATTCATGCCTGGCTTTACCTGCGCGACCGGGCCGCCACTTTTCATCTGCAGGCATTGCGGATTGCCATGGTCCTGGGTGGGGTGGCCGCGATCCTGCAGCCGTTTTCAGGTCACCTGTCCGGCGAACGAGTGGCGGAATTGCAGCCGGCCAAACTGGCGGCGATGGAGGGCCTGTTTGTCACCCAGTCCCGGGCGCCGTTGACCCTTGGCGGTATTCCCGACCCGGAAACCCGGACCGTGAAATGGGGCATCGAATTGCCGGGTTTATTGAGCCTGTTGGCGCATCGTGATTTGGACGCCGTGGTGACCGGCTTGGATCGCTATCCGCGGGAAGACTGGCCCCCGGTGCTGATCACCCACGTGGCGTTTCAGGTCATGGTGGCGATCGGCACGTTGATGGCCTTGCTCGGCCTGCTGTTTTTTTGGTTCAGGCGGCGACCGGAATTTCCCCGTTGGTATCTCTGGTCCCTGGTGCTGGCCGCGCCGCTGGGCATGGTGGCGATCGAGGCCGGATGGGTGGTGACCGAGGTCGGCCGGCAGCCCTGGATCATTCAGGGCTACATGCGCACCAGTGAGGCGGTCACCCCGGTTCCGGGGATGGTGTATCATTTTGGTTTGTTCCTCGCCCTTTACCTGACCCTGGCGGTGACCACCGTGTGGTTGTTTCGGCGGCAAATCCTCGTGGCGCAAAAAAACCTGGGGGCAAAATGATCGATATCCTGATCTTTTTCATCGGGGCCTCGCTGCTGCTCTACATGCTGCTGGGGGGATCTGATTTTGGCGCCGGCATCCTCGAATTGCTGCCGGCGGGCCGTCTGCGCCAGGCCCAGAAATCGGTGATCAACCGGGCGATGGGACCGGTGTGGGAAGCCAACCACATGTGGCTGATCCTCATCGTCGTGATTCTCTTCATGGGTTTTCCGGTCATCTTCACGACCTTGATGATTTCCCTGCATGTGCCGATGCTCGCCCTCCTGGTGGGGATAGTGCTGCGCGGCACGGCCTTTACCTTTCGGCATTACGATGCGGTGCAGGACGGGCGATCCCAAAAGATTTACACCCTGCTGTTTGGACTTTCCAGCCTGTGGAGTGCGCTATGGCTGGGGATTATTGCGGCCAGTCTGAACCGGGGGATCATTGATCCCGGATCACGCGAGGTTTGGGCGGCTTACTTTGCCCCATGGTGGGGTGTCTATCCGTTGAGTGTGGGGGTTTTCGTGGCCTGCATTTTCGCCTTTCTGGCCTCGATCTACCTGATTGGTGAGACGGATGATCTCCCACTCCAGCGCCGCTTTCGGCGGCATGCGGCATTTTTCAACGGACTCGTGATCCTGGGTGGCGGTGTGGTCTTTGCCGCCTCGTTGACCGAGCGCACGAGTTTGCCCGCGCGCTTTCTCCAAAGTCCGCTGGCGCTGGTGGTGGTCGCCTTGGCTACGCTCTGGCTGGTGGTGCTATGGGTTTTCATCGCCCGCGAACGCCCGATGATCACGCGGATCGTCGCTTCAGGGCAAGTGGCCTTGATTCTATTGGGCTGGTATGTGCTCTACGCCCCCAACGCCCTGATTACCACGGTGGGGCCGCTCAGTTTTTATGATCTGGCGGCGCCGCCGGCGACCCTGCGGCAACTCGTCCTCGCCCTGGGGGTGGGCAGTCTGTTCATCTTCCCCAGTCTGTATTTTCTCTTCCGCATTTTCAAACTGCAGGACAACCCCAGGTAGGTTTTTGCCGCGGTGCGATTTTCACGGTGGTTTGCGGCAACAAACCCGTGGCATCGGGCCTATGCGCCCACGGCCGCGGCGATGGCGCGAACGGTGCGGGCCACGTCCCCGTCGGTGGTTTGCCAACCACTGACTGAGACCCGCATGCAACGCACCCCGCGCCAGGTCGTGCAGGCAAACATGGCTTCACCCGAGGCGACAATTTTGGCGGTGATCGCCTCCGTGTGCCGATCGTGATCTTCCTCGGTGGCTCCGGGCTTTGGGTCGATAAACCGCAACAAACCCTGGTTGATTTGCGGCACATGCATCACCCGCACGCCCGGGAGTTTTCCCGCTGCGGTCACGAGGGTGTGGGTATGGCGGCAACTTTCGGCCACGAGCTGCGCGATCCCCGATCGGCCGAGGCTGGCGATGGCGGCATAGGTGGCAAAACCGCGGGCGCGGCGCGAGTATTCGGGGTTCCAATCCACCGCGTCACGGGCGACTTCCGAGTGGGTCAGATAATTGGCGTGGTGCGCCATCGAGCGATAGTGGGGCTCGCGTTGGGCGACGATGGCATAGCCGCAGTCATAAGGCACGTTGAGCCATTTGTGACCGTCAGTCGCCCATGAGTCGGCCATTTGCACCCCGGCGGTATAATGCCGGTGGGCGGGACTGGCAGTGGCCCAGAGGCCAAACGCGCCATCGACGTGCACCCAGGCCCCGTGGCGATGGGCCAGCGGGATCAGTTCTGCAAAGGGATCGAACGAACCCGTGTTCAAGTCACCGGCTTGCAACAGGAGAATGGTGGGCCGGTCGGGTTGGGCTTTGAGCACCGCTTCAAGCGCACCGGCCCCCAGTTGTCCGTTGGCCGCGACGGGAATATCCACGATGCAATCGCGCCCCATGCCGAGCAGGCGCAACGCACGCTCAATGGTGCCATGGCGTTGATCGCCCGTGACGACCCGGATACCGGGGGCCCCGAATAGACCCTTTTGCTCCACGTCCCCCCCGTGTTGGGTCAGCACCGCGTGGCGGGCAGCCGCCAGGCAGGTCACGTGGGCCATCTGACATCCGGTCACCAGGGCAAAACTGGCGTTGGGCGGCAGCGCGAGCAAGTCGAGCAG
>JAIPJW010000131.1 GCA_021734075.1 Cephaloticoccus sp. | reverse complement strand
AAACAGGTGAACCTGTTTCGACCGCCGGTCAAAAACCCCCTTGAAGGAGGGGCCGTTACCCAGGGGCCAGATGACGGGAGCCGCCTGCATGCCGAGCACGTTTTCCAACTCGTCCAACAGTTCAATCGGGTTGCGCGTGGGCCGGTCGCATTTGTTCATGAACGTGAAGATTGGCACCCCGCGCCGGCGACAGACCTCGAACAGTTTGCGGGTTTGGGCTTCAACCCCCTTGGCGGAATCGATGACCATCAGGGCGGCATCGACGGCTGTGAGCACCCGGTAGGTGTCCTCCGAGAAGTCCTTGTGTCCCGGCGTGTCCAGCAGGTTTACCGCGCAACCCTGGTAGTCGAATTGCAGGACCGTGGAGGAAATGGAGATGCCGCGTTGTTTTTCAATTTCCATCCAGTCGGAGGCGGTGGCCCGGGCATTCTTGCGATCCTTGACCGCACCGGCCAAATGGATGGCATTGCCGTAAAGCAGGAACTTTTCGGTCAGGGTGGTTTTACCCGCATCGGGGTGCGAAATGATTGCAAAGGTGCGACGGCGGGCGATTTCCTGGGCGGGTGACATGGTGAGCAGGGTAGGGAAGTGGTCCTGCAGCGTGGCGCAAAGCTAATTTTTGGCCCGTTCCGGGGCGGCGACCCCCGCCACTCCGCATGCAGCAGTAAATGTTCGGCAGGTGCTTTTACGCTTCAGTTGCAGGGTGGGGCGGTGATGATGGGGAGATGTCGCAGCCCCTCCAGAGCCTGAAACTCAAGCCCAACGCCAAGTCACGTGCCTTGTCCGGTCATCCCTGGGTATTCGCCAATGAGGTGGATGCCTTGCTGCCGGCGGCGCACGATGGATCATTGGTGGAATGCCGGGACCGCACTGGGCGTTTTATCGGGGTGGGTATCTATAACTCGAAATCGCAGATCGTCTGGCGGCGCTTGAGCCGGGATCGGGTGAGTTTGGACGCCGCCTATATCCGGGCGGCCATCGAACGGGCCATTGCCCGTCGGGATCAAATCACCGGTGATGCGGCAGGGCAGGCTTACCGTCGGTTGGTTTGGTCGGAGTCGGACGAATTGCCCGGAGTGGTGGCAGACCAATTCGGCGGCACCATCGTGGTGCAAATCCAAACTCTTGCGATGGAGCAACAGGGCGCACTGATTGGCGATATCCTGGTTGAATTGACCGGTGCACAGGAAGTCATTTTCCGCAATGATTCCAATTTGAGAAGACTTGAAGGGTTGTCGGCCGAGGTGCACACGCGGTCCGGCCAGGATTGGGAACCACGCTGGGTCAAAATCGACGGGATCGACTACTGGCTAGATTTGCAGGGGGGACAGAAAACCGGGTTTTATCTCGATCAACGCCAGCAGCACCGGACCGTGGCGAAATACTGCGCCGGCAAAAGCGTGCTGGATGCGTTTTGCAATCAGGGTTCGTTTGCCCTGCATGCGGCGCAGGCCGGAGCCAGAATGGTCCTGGGGCTCGACAGTGCCAATGATGCGATTTCGCAGGCGACGAAGAATGCGGAACGCAACGGGCTGGAGGCCAAATTTGAATCAGCCAACGTGTTCGATTGGTTCAACGACCGTGCCAAGGCCGGGGATCCGCATTGGGATGTGATCGTGCTGGATCCGCCCCCGTTTGCGAAATCGAAAAGCGCCTTGGAAGGCGCACTGCGCGGATACAAGGAAATCAATTTGCGGGCCATGCAGCGATTGGTTCCCGGTGGGATTCTGGCGACTTACAGCTGTTCCCACCACATGCAGGATGCCGAGTTGCGCAGTGTTATTGCGGCTGCTTCGGCGGATGCGAAGCGTCGGGTGCATATATTGGAATATTGCCATCAACCGGCGGATCACCCTGTTTTGGTAACGATGGCGGAAAGCGAATATCTGCGAGGCTACATTCTGCGGGTGGAGTAAAGCTGTGTCAGGCCCCGACCGCCTTGCGGTCGGGCCACCGCGCCAGCATGTTCAGCGCAGGATTTCGTCGAGCTGCAGCCGCATGGTCTTGAAGGCGTTGAGCTGAGTGTTGAGTTCTGCTTCCTCTTTTTTCGTGCGCACATGTTTCATGGCCTCAAGAATGTCGCGCTCCGCCTCCATCAGGTTGACCCGTTCGGCCGCTACACTCTGGCGCTGGCCGGCGGTCTTGCCCCCGAAGATCAACAGGGCGGCCGGCGTCTTGTCACTATTGAGGGTCTCATCCAACTCGGTGGGCTTGATTTTCTTTTTCGCGCGGACGATTTCCTTGTCGAGTTTCTTGATCTGAACGTCGAGTTCAGTGATGCGACTGCTGGTGATGGTCACACGATCCATCATGGTGACGGGATCAACTTCATCCGCGGGTTTGGCTTCGGGGCCAGTGCTGGTGGCGGCCTCATCCCCAACCTCAGTCGCGCCGGCCCCGGTGGATTTCGCCTGATCGTTTTTCTGTCGGGCATGCTCCGCCAGCCGGGCCTTTACCCTGGCTTCACGGTCGGCCTTTTCCGCGGCGCTCTCCTGGGCGTAGCCGACGGCGGTTGACACACAAGCGGCGAGAATAAGGGCAAGGTGGGTGAATGATTTCATGGGGCGAAAAATTACGGGAAGGGAAGGGATAGTCGAGTTTACTAACCATTATGATGCGGTTGTTGTGGAGTGGTTCCCTGACAAAGCAAAAAGGCCGGGTCTTAAGACCCGGCCTTGGCCCATTGGGTTGGGACAAACTGAAAACTACATTTTTCCGCCGTAGATTGCGCTGGCGCCCAGTTCCTCCTCGATGCGGAGCAATTGATTGTATTTGGCCACGCGGTCGGTGCGACAGAGCGAACCGGTCTTGATTTGGCCGGCATTGGTGGCCACGGCGATATCGGCGATCGTCACGTCTTCGGTTTCGCCCGAACGGTGCGAGATGACCGCCGTGTAGTTCGCCTCCTTGGCCATTTCGACGGCGTCAAAGGTTTCGGTGAGCGAGCCGATTTGGTTCACTTTGACCAGAATGGAATTGGCGGTGCCGGTATCGATGCCGCGTTTGAGGAACTCGGTGTTGGTGACAAAAAGATCGTCGCCCACGATCTGCACCTTGTTGCCGATGGCATCCGTGAGTTTCTTCCAAGTGGCCCAGTCGTTTTCAGCGCAACCGTCCTCGATTGAAATGATTGGATACTTGGCGGTGAGTTCCTGGTAGAAGGCGACGATTTCGTCACCGCTGAGGGAGCGACCGTCCGATTTCTTGAAGACGTAGCGCTTTTTCGCGGCGACGTAGAATTCGGAGGCAGCGGCATCGAGGGCGAGATTGATGTCCTTGCCGAGCTTGTAACCCGCGTTCTTCACCGCCAGGGCGATGGCGTCAAGGGCGGCCTCGGTGGATTCGAGCTTGGGAGCAAACCCACCTTCATCACCGACGGCGGTGGAGAGACCCTTGTCCTTGAGCACTTTTTTCAGGGAGTGGAATACTTCGCAACCCATGCGCAGCCCCTCGGCAAAGGATTTGGCGCCGGTGGGCATGATCATGAATTCCTGGAAATCGATGGGGGCATCGGAGTGGGCCCCGCCGTTCATGATGTTCATCATGGGCACGGGGAGCACCTTGGCGTTCGGTCCACCGAGGTATTTGTAGAGCGGCTGGCCGAGGGCGGCGGCGGCGGCCTTGGCCGTGGCCATGGAGACGCCGAGAATGGCATTGGCCCCAAGCTTGGACTTGGTTGCCGTGCCATCGAGCTTGATCATGGCGTGGTCAATGCCGACTTGATCACAGGCATCCCAGCCGACGAGCGCAGGAGCGAGCACCCCCTTCACATTACCGACCGCCTTTTGGGTGCCCTTGCCGCCGTAGCGCTTTTTGTCCCCGTCGCGCAATTCGATCGCCTCGTGCTCTCCGGTGCTGGCACCCGAGGGCACCGCAGCGCGGCCGAAGGCGCCATTGGCGAGCTTGACGTCGACTTCCACGGTGGGATTTCCGCGGGAGTCGATGATTTCACGTGCAGTGATGGCGGTGATGGTCGTGTTCATGGATAATGAGTGAGGATCAGTGAAACCCACCGGAACGAACACGAAAAGCGCAAAGTGCAATCACGCCTGACATAAGTGGAACTTAACCTCCCCAACCACTATTCCACCGCCGCAGGCAATCAACCGAACGGCGGACGCGAAAGGCCGGTCTTTTGCAGGAAAGTGCCGAATATCCCGGGGGCCTTGGGGCGCAATTCAGCGGGCAACTGTCTGATGAAACCACGCTCCATGGCGAGACGGCCCACGGTAACCCCGTCGTAATTGCGCACCATAAGCAGTTCCTCGGTGAGCATCATCTCGGGGATTTGGTCGAGGTGCCCCTCGAAAGCGGCGGCATGCAACGGGGTATCACCGTTGTCATTCCGTGTCAGCAGGAGATCCCGGGTCAACTGCCGGGAAGGAACCTTGTCGAGCTGGCCGGTTTCGGCGGCGGCGTGAATGGCCGTGAAACCCGATTTACTGGCCACAACCAGATTGTCATGAGTCAACAATTCGGCGGGGATTTGCCCCAAATTCCCGGAAATGGCTGCCGCATGAAACACGGTGTCGCCCGAGATGGTCTTTTCCAACAGAACCTCGGAATTGATGAATTCTTTCGGGATCTGACTGATGTTGCCGTTGAGGGCGGCGACATGAAAAACCGTTTCGCCGCAGATATTTTTGCAGATTAAATTTTCGGCAGAAAAGAACTCGTGGGGCACCCGGTCCAAGGCGCCGGCTTCGGCGGCTTCGTGCAGGAGATTGTTGCCCAAATCGTTGGTGCGCAACACCACTTTCGGGGTGATCAATTCCTTGGGGATTTGGTCCAAATGCCCGTTCGCAGCAGCCATGTGGAAGACGGTATAACCCGAATTACTGCGCATCCCCAGTTGTAGGCCGGTCAGCAATTCAACCGGAACCTGATCCAGGTGTCCGCCAATGGCCGCATGGTGCAGCGGGGTATAGCCGGAGGCATTTTTAAGCGACAGGGTGGCTGCAGTCAGATGTTCCGGCGGCAGGTCCTTCAGGGCGCCATATTTTGCCGCGCTGTGCATGGGGGTGTTCCCTGCGGCATTGCCCTCGGTCAGCCGGGTCAAAGTCAGATATTCATGCGGAACCGATGAAAGCGACCCGGTGCGGGCCATGACATGCAGATCGAAATTTTCCATAGTATCCGGTGGGTTGGGATGCAACGACTTGAAGCTAGGTGAAGCAACCTAAAATCGGACAGTTATTTGCCCTGTGACAGGATTTGGATTTGCCTTGCTGGGACCGTGATACACGAATGGGGCCGCATGAATTCCCCTCAATCGGATGACTCCGCCAAAGATGTGGCCAAGGCAGAAAACAAGGATGCGGTTCTTTTGATCGATGACGAACAGCCGCTGCTGGAGGTTTTCAGTGCCGCACTACGCATGCAATTTGAAGTCACGACCGCAAATTCGGTGCGTGAAGCAGAGTTTATTTTGCACAAAAAGGAATTCAAGGTGGTCGTGGCAGACCATCTGATGCCGGGGGGCAATGGCATGAGCTTTTTGGTGCGGGCCCGGGAGGAATACCCGCACATGCAGCGCATTCTGGTATCCGGTTACATGAAACCGGAGATTCTTTTGCGCAGTGTCAATGAAGCCGCGCTGTTTCGCTACTTGTTGAAACCCATTTCCATGACAGAATTGATCAAAGTGGTGCGCGATGCCGCGCATGCGCATGACATCAGTGTGGCCATGGCCAAATCCTGAACGATCATGGCAGATGAAATTCAACAGGGCAGCCGACGGCCGGTTGTGTTGTTGGTGGATGATGAGCGGAATTTTCTGGCGGCGTTAAAGTTGAACTTGGAGCGTGATTTCGAGGTGGAGACGGCAAATTCCTCCGAGGAAGCGGAGATCATGATGGGCTCCGGATCATATGACGTGGTCGTGTGCGACCATTTGATGCCGGGTGAGCTGGGACTGGCATTTTTGAGCCGGATGAAGGATGTTTTTCCCCAGACCCGGCGCATATTGATCACCGGATACCTGAATCCTGAATTGCTGTCGCGCAGTGTATCCCTCGCCGGACTCAGCGCCTGCCTGATCAAGCCCATCAACGCGGAAACCATTGCGGCCGCAGTGAAAGCGGCCCTCGCGCAGGAACGTCAAAACTAGCGTTGCAGCTTGGAGCGGAGATAAGGGGCGGTGGGGCTGGCCTTGGACTTTAACAAGCCGGCGAGCGCGCCCTGATAGATGAGCCTGCCGCCACGAGGCCCGCCTTCGGGTCCCAATTCGACGATGTAGTCCGCCTCGGCCAGCAGTTCTAGGTTGTGTTCGATGACCACCACGGTGTGCCCCTGCTCAACCAACGAATGTAGCACCCCGATGAGCTTCTCGCAGTCACTCAGGTGCAGTCCGATGGTTGGTTCCTCCAAGAGGTAGAGATTGCGGAATTGGATGCCACGCGAACGCTCGGTGTAGGTGGCCAGGCCGCGGGATAGTTCGGTGACGAGTTTAAGGCGCTGCGCCTCGCCGCCGGACAAGGATGGCGAACTTTGTCCGAGGGTGAGATAGCCCAAGCCGCAATCAACCATCAAGCGACAGACCTGCGACAGCTGGGAGTGGAAATCGAAAAACCCGAGTGCTTCCTCGAAGGTGAGTTGCAGCACCTCGCCGATGTTTTTCCCCTTCCAGGTGATGTCGGCCAGCTCCGGCGCGTAACGCAAACCGCGGCAGTCATCGCACGGCAGGTAGGTGTCGGGCATGAAGGCCATTTCCAGTTTGATGCGCCCGCCGCCCTTGCAGGATTCGCAGCGTCCCCCCGCAGTATTGAAGGAAAATCGGGAAGCGGTATAGCCGTGGATTTTGGCGTCCGGCAGAGCGGCGAAAAACTGCCGGATCAAATCAAAAATCCCCAGATAGGTGGCCGGCGTGGAACGGGGGGTCTTCCCGATGGGAGCCTGATCAACCTCGATCACGGATTTGAATTCATGCGCGCCGCGAAGCTCGACAAATGGGGGTTTGATGTTGATGCCGTCACCCTTGAAACCGGTGGCCTTGGCATAAGTCTTGCCGGATAGGCGCCGCTGCCCGGTCTTGATGGCGTGGGTAACGGCAGGGTGCAACACATCGCGAAACAGGGTGGATTTTCCCGCCCCGCTGGGCCCGGCGACCATGACCAGTCGACCCAGCGGCAGTTGCAGGTCGCACTGCTGCAGATTGCGGAAGCTGGCGCCGCGTAGTTCCAACCAGGCAGGTGGCTGTCGGGGTTTGACTATTTTGCCGGGCAGAGACCGATAGGCTCCGCGCTGGGGATGAACCAGGCCACGCTTGAGGAATAGTCCGGTAAGGGATTTGGCGTTGCGCTTGATTTGCGCCGGGGTGCCTGCACACAACAGCTCGCCGCCATGGATGCCCGCGCCGGGTCCCAGATCGATGATATGATCGGCCCGTGCCATCAACTCATCGTCGTGTTCAACCACCAGCAGCGTGTTGCCTTTGGCGCGCAACGACTGGAGGGTGTCGATCAACCGGTCATTGTCGCGGGCGTGCAAGCCAATGCTGGGCTCGTCCAGGACATATAACACGCCGGAGAGATTCGAACCCAATTGGGCCGCCAAGCGAATGCGTTGGGCTTCCCCCCCTGACAGGGTCTCGGTCGGACGATCCAGCGCGAGGTAGCCCAGACCCACATGGTCGAGAAATTTCAAACGTTCCTCGATTTGCGGGAGGATGTCCTGCGTGATCAGGCGACCGCGCTGGTCGAGCGCCAGTTGGGACAAATGGGCGAGCAATTGGGACGAGGTGCTGGCGAGCAAAGCCGGCAAGGACAGCGAGGGCCGTTTGCCTTTAAACGACAGTTTGACCGCCCGCACCACGCGATTAAGGCGCGTGCCATGACATTCGGGACAAGGGGTGCCCTCCTGGGTGACATCGTCAGCATGCTCGACGCCGAACGCGCGCAAACGGGCAAGGGGATCTTCCTTATCGTCCTCCGGCTCCAGCATCCATGGATAGATGCGCCCGTGCCCGCGACAACTGGGACACCAACCACGCGGGGAGTTAAACGAAAAATGCTTGGGGTCCAACTCGGGATAAGACTCACCGGATTCAATATCAGTGCGGGTGGTGGAGAACCAGGAAAGGATATCGCCCTTTGGCGTCAGGAGAAAGCAGGCTCCCTTGCCCAAACGCAGGGCGGTAGCCAGATGGTTGCCCTCATTGGGTTCATGTTTGAGGTCTGCCACCACGACCTCTATGTCATGTTCCCGGTAGCGATCGAGTTTGGTGAAGGCCTCGACGGCCATCAGTTTTCCATCCACCCGCATCAAGGAGTAACCCTGTTTGCTGATCCAGGTGGCGATGGGTTGATGGTGTCCCTTGCGTCCGCGGATGAGGGGGGCGCACAGATATAGGTGCTTGGCGCGGCGGGCTGGCGCAGACGCCAGGACGTTGTGCAACAGGCGTTTTAACTGGATGGGAGAAAGTGGTTCGACGGGGCGATCGGTCTCCGGATGGTGTTGCACGCCCAGGCGGGCATAGAGCAGCCGCAGGTATTGCGCGACTTCGGTGATGGTTGCCACGGTCGACTTGCGGGAACCGCGTGTGACCCGTTGTTCGATTGCAACGGTGGGAGGAATACCGGTCAGTTGGTCAATGTCGGGCCGGGAAAGTTGTTCGACGAACTGGCGGGCGTAGGGTGACATCGACTCCATGAACCGGCGCTGGCCTTCGGCAAAAATGATATCAAAGGCCAGGGTCGACTTGCCGGAACCGGACACGCCGGTGACCACCGACAATTGGTGATGGGGTATCTTGAGGGAAAGGTTCTTGAGATTGTTTTCCCGTGCCCCCGTGACGGTGATCTCGGTGTTTTGATGGGCGACGAATTCGTAAACTGCGGCATCCTCCGCGGCAAGTGACTGGTTGAAGGTCTGGCTGGGTTGCAGTGCGGCCTGCAAAAAAGGGGTGGTTGCGGTGTGCGCGGCGAGCAGGGTTTCCGGTGGACCCTCGGCGACAATTTTACCACCGCCCCGACCGGCTTCAGGACCGATTTCGAGAATCCAGTCCGCTGATTTCAGCACGTCGAGATTGTGTTCAATCACCACGACGCTGTGGCCATGATCCACCAGAGCCTGCAGCACGTTCAAGAGTCGTTTGACATCGTGACGGTGTAGACCCGTGGTGGGCTCATCGAGCAGCAACAGTGCACCGCTTTGATTTACGACGGATTTGGTTCCGGCAAAATCGCTCAGATAGCGCACCAGCTTGAGGCGTTGGGATTCGCCGCCGGACAAAGTGTTGAGCGGTTGGCCAAGGGTGAGATAGCCAAGTCCAACCGACTCGAGTGTCTTCAACTTGTGCTGGATACCGAGCTGCGCGGAGAAGAGCGGCAGGGCCTCGGAGATGCTGGTGTCAAGCAGGTCGGCCACACTGCGGTCTTGCCAGGTGATGGCCAGCACCTCGGGCTTGAATCGGCGG
>JAIPJW010000130.1 GCA_021734075.1 Cephaloticoccus sp. | reverse complement strand
CCATGCCCTCACCGGTTGCTGCCCGACCGTGGCGGTCCACGTCTTGTGGGATTTTGTTGCGGGTGAGGACCCAAGGAAGGTCACCCGCATGGCGCGCAAGCACGGGGTCAAGATCGGCGCGATCAATCCGAACGTTTTCCAGGATCAGGAATACAAGTGGGGTTCCTTTGGGCACAACGACCCCAAGGTGCGTGAGCAGGCCCTGCAGCATTGCTATGACTCGGTCGCCATCATGAAGGCGGTCGGCAGCGAATACCTTTCCCTCTGGTTTGCCGACGGCACCAACTATCCCGGCCAGGGCAACATCCGCGAGCGCAAGCACTACTTCGAGGAAAGCCTGAAGGCCCTGCACAAGAAACTCGGGCCGAAGCAGACGATGCTCGTGGAATACAAACCCTTTGAGCCGGCGTTTTACGCGACCGACATCGCCGACTGGGGCATGGCCTACCTCTACTCCAAGAAGGCCGGTCCGCGGGCCAAGGTGCTGGTCGATACCGGGCATCACTACAACGCGACCAACATCGAACAAATCGTGGCCTGGTTGCTCGACGAGGACATGCTCGGCGGTTTCCACTTCAATGACCGCAAGTATGCCGACGATGACCTGACCCTCGGCTCGATCGATCCCTATCAGATCTTCCGCATTTTCCACGAGATTCATACCTTTGCCGCGGACCGAGGCAAGATGCCCAAGATCGCCTACATGGTGGACCAATGCCACAACGAGAAACCCAAGGTCGAGGCCATGCTGCAGACCGTGTTGATGGCACAGGAACTCTACGCCAAGGCGGCGATTGTGGATCATGACGCGCTGCGCCGGGCCCAGGCCAAAAACAACGTCATCGACGCCGAGCTCTGCTTGAAGAATGCGTTCTTCACCGATGTTTCCCCGGCCCTGGCCGCCT
Organism: Cephaloticoccus sp.; assembly: GCA_021734075.1. GTDB lineage: Bacteria > Verrucomicrobiota > Verrucomicrobiia > Opitutales > Opitutaceae > Cephaloticoccus. The sequence continues at coordinate 8,513 of JAIPJW010000130.1, read as the reverse complement.
TCCGCAAGCAGAACAAGCTGCCGGTTGATCCGATGGCGGAACACCGGCGCAGCGGCTATGAGAAAAAGGTCGCCGCCGACCGCAATCGTCGCCGCAAGTCGATGGGCATCACGCGCGGCGGCAGCTTTGCCTGAGCCGCGCAAATCGTTTGGACACGAGGCCGGCGGATTTCCGCCGGTCTTTATGTTGGGTAATTAATCGCGTCGACATTCAATGCGCAGACGGCTCGGTTTCCTTGGGTGAACGAATCACTGCTCAACAATCCGGTTTGGCATTCCCTCGGGGGCGCGCATGCCCAGCTCGGCCAGGGTAATACCCTTGCCCGGAGGTATCGCCAGGAGGTGACCCCCATTGGCGCCGTCGCCGAGCCGACGGTCGCAGCCTACGCAGCCTTGGCGGAGCTCACTCAATTGGGTGATGTGCTCTATCTGGGCACTTCTGAGATTCCACCGCTGCCGGCGTGCTGGGTGCTCGAGGTGGAAAAACCCATGTTGCAAATGCACCTGACCAAGCCGGCCGAGACGCCGGCGCAGGTTGGATTCCGCGAACTGGATCCGGGTGACAGTGCGCGGATGGTTGCACTGGCGGAACTTACCCATCCGGGGCCTTTTGGACCGGAGGCGTGGCGTATGGGGCGCTACATCGGGGTGTTTGAACAGGATGAATTGGTGGCCATGGCGGGCCAGCGTTTCACCCTGCCGGGCCTGAGGGAAATCAGTGCGGTCTGCACCCACCCGGAATGGCAGGGGCGCGGCTTGGCGCGTGCCCTGATGAATCATCTGGCGGCGCAGATTCAACGCGAAGGCAACACGCCCTTTTTGCATGTAGTGGAGGAAAACCAGCGCGCCAGCGGCCTGTATGAACGCATGGGCTTTGTGTCCGCCCGACGCCTGTGGGTCCGGGTCATCCGCCGCGTGGAATGAGAACGATCGGTGGATTGGGTTGAAGTTAGTCTCCCAGTGCGGCGCCCGACCAGATGGAGGAAAGTTCGTGACAAGTGAGGCTGAGCAGGGTGGCTGCTCCTCCCCGGGCGCCCGCGGTCACGGTTTCGTTGTCGGTCGCTGGCAAAATGGCCAGCGGCATGTAAGTGGTTCCGTTTCCGGCGAAGAGTTCCAATGATATGCGATCGAGCAGCAGTCGCAGTTGCAGTTTGCCGTCGGTCAAGGCGAGCGGGGCCACGTGCTCATTCACGGTAAGCGTTTTCGCCTGCACTGAGCAAATCACCGGAATACCCCGCACATTGATTTCGATTTCATCGGCCTGACCGACATCCGCCAGGATCTGCATATCCAAGTGTCGCCCCCGGCCCAGCACGCGGGGCGAGCGGGCTTGCGGATCCAGCACCAGGTTTGCGGCGTGAGTGCTGGCCTGGTATAAACGCGTTATCTCCGCCACCGGTTGCCAACGCATCCGTGGTCCGCCCTCGGTGGTGACGAGGGAGAGTTCGCAAGGGAAGGTCATGATCTGGCTGAACGGCATGCCCGGTGCCTGGGTCCGGCCCCACGCGATCTGGATGCGCCGGCCCAAGGGCGCATGGTTGAACAGTTGGGGCGCATAGGCGCACTCTCCCCGTTGGCCCACCAGTAAGTCGCTTTCGGCGATAAACTCGCGACCATCAAAACGGCCCACCCGATACTTCATGTTGGCGCAATGGATGATCCAACGCGGCTCCGCCTCGTTGCCATCCAAGGGCAGGCTGAACAGGATCGGGCAATCGAAGAATCCTTCCACCGTGCTTTCGTGGTGCCAGGTCTTGAGATCTTCCGAGGTGAAGATCCGGGCGGCATGCTGGTTGTTGGTCCATGATTCGGGCACTCCGACATAAAGTGTCATCACCCATTTTTGGGTCGGCTCATGCCAAAAGACCCACGGATCCCGATTGCCCGGCGTGATGTTGGGCAACACGGGATTATCCGCGCAGGGCAGCCAGGTGCGGCCGCGATCATGACTCACGGCGATGGATTGCACGTAATCACCCGGTTCGGGTTTCCTGGGGTTTTGTGCTGAGGTGCCCGTCGCGGTGTAAAACAGCAGCAAGGGTGGTTCGGCGCCCTTTTGCAGACCGGATACATTGCTCCGGTCGACCACCCCGGAACCCGACCATTTCGCCCCTTCATGATCGGCATGCAGGGCAATCGGCAATTCCTCCCAGTGCAACAGATCGCGGCTCACCGCGTGGCCCCACGACTTGTCGCTGAATGAGCTCACGCTGAACGGCTGGTATTGGTAAAACAGGTGATACTCGCCCGCATGATACATCATGCCGTTGGGATCATTGTGCCAGCCGCGTCTCGTGGTGAAATGAAACTGCGGGCGCAGGGCCTCCTGAAAAAGTTCGGCCGAGTCGTGGATTTCTTCGCCCACGGTCAATGCATCGAGGGCATCGGTCTGCAGGGGCGCTTCCGTTGAACGCTGGCGGATGGCGGGATCGCGGATGGTGGGCAGCTGATGCAATTTCAATCCGGCGGATTGCCCCCGCCACGGGGCGACTTCCACGAAGGCCCAAAAGTCCACTTGGTCTCCGGCCAGTTCCACGTCGAAGGCCCGGACGACCTGGCCCTCGATCTCCAAAGTCAGGGTGCGTCGGGGCGCTCCGGCCTTGATGGGTATATTCAGATAGCGCCCATCAAGGAGCAGCGTGCGGGAAATGAATTTCACGTGCTTTTGAAACATGCACCAAGTCGTCGAAGTCAATGTTCAAGGCTGGGATTCATCTCGTGGAAAATTTCATCCGCCGGACGACACGGGAATACAACCAAGGCAGGAAGCGTTTCAGGTATATGCCGAGGACTTCAAATCCGCCGACGGCGATTTCCTCCCGATCCCGCGCGATACCGCGCAGGATGGCACGGACGCAGCGCTCGACCGGGATGCCGCGTTGATGCGTCAGGTCGGTCCGCCCGTATTTCTCGCCGTTGGCATTGATGGCATTGGCGCTCACCGCCGTTTGCACGTAACCGGGGCAGACGAGGGTCACCTTGATTTTCTCGCGCCAGAGTTCCGCCCGCAGCGAATCAAAATATCCATGCAGGGCATGCTTGGCTGCGGCGTAGCTGGAACGTCCCGGTGTTCCCACATAGCCCATGACGCTGCTGATCACGACCACACGCCCCGCCTGACGGGCACGCATGGCGGGCAACACGGCCTTGGTCAGCGCCACCGGGCCAAAGTAATCAACCTCCATCAGGGCGCGTTCACTGGCCTTGGTTGCCTCTACCGCCAGGGCCCGCTGGCTGATGCCCCCGTTGTTGACCAAAATATCAATGCGGCCAAAGTGGCTGAGCACCTGTTGCACCGCCGCGGGAAAAGTGGCGGCACGGGCCAGATCCAACGGCACGACCCGATGTGCTTCCGGTCGCGTGCAGGCCGCGCGCACCCGCTCGAGTGCGCTGACATTGCGGCTGGAAAGCACGAGCCTGGCCCCGGCCAGATCCAGCGCGTGAACCAAACCTTCGCCGATGCCCGACGAGGCCCCGGTGATCCAAATGACTTGATCGGTGAAGGGCATGGCCGCAGTCGAACGGAGGCGTGGGCGATCGTCAAATCAACCTCCCGGCGCAAATACCGGGTGATTAAATACCAGTGATAGTGACCTCTGCCTATTGCGCCGCCGCGTCTGATATGGCAGGATATGCCCCCGATGAATCTCCCCCAAAAGTTATCCCCGCAGCAGTGCAGTTTTTTTCACGAGGAAGGTTATGTGATTGTGCCGGATGTGTTTGCGCCGGCCGATTTGGAACCCCTGCGCCGGGCTCTCCATGCCGAAATTGACCGGAAAAGCCGGTCCATGCAGGCCGAGGGCAAGCTGACCAATCTGCACGAGGAACTCGATTTTGACCACCGGCTGGCCGCGATCCAAAGTGATTCGAAGGAGAACGGCGAGGCCCTGATGCGCCATCTCGAGGGGCTGCGCGGCGGTGGCTTTCACGCTCCCGAAATGTTTGAGGTCATCGCCCATCCCAAATTGTTGGGCGCCGTCAGTGCCCTTTTGGGCACCGAGGAAATTGTGGGCTCCTCGGTCTACCGGGTGCGACCCAAACTGCCCGGCATCGGTCGGGGCGTGGTGCCATGGCACCAGGACAGCGGCTACTTGACCCCGCATTGTGACACCCAGCTGATCATCACCTGTTGGATTCCCCTGGTGGATGCCACGGTGGAAAATGGCTGCATGCAGATCCTGCCCCGCACCCATCAAGGCCAGCTCGCCAAACACCACACGGGCGGCAATGCCGGTTTTCTGGTCATCAAGGACGAGGATCTGCCGGCAGATCCGCGCCGCGCCATCACCGCTCTTTGCCCGCGGGGCGGCGTGGTGTTCATGACCAACCGCACGCCACATTGCTCGACCCCGAATTATTCCGATCACATTCGCTGGAGCATTGATCTGCGTTACCAGTCGGCCGAAGCCCCCAACAATGTCGGGCTTTGGCCGGACAGCCTCGACGAGGAGGGCACGGCCTCCCCTGAGTTTTACGAAAAGGTCAACGTGGCCTGTTATCCCCCGGAAGCGGATTTTCTGGTGCACAGTCGGGCCACACCGGAAGCGGTGACGGATTATGCCGATTATGTGAAACGCCGCGAAACCTACGATCTGATCAAGGCCAGCTACTCGGCCTTTCGGCGTTGGCCGGAAGCGGCGACGCCTGCCGGTTGAGTCGACTAAAATTGAAATTTCAGACCCGCATCTTCAATTGATGCGGGTTTTTTATTTACCATCGGGCCCGGGTTGGTCTCTGGTGCAAGGTGGCGTAACGCCCACCTCCCATGACCCAGACCCTTCTTTTCGAGTTGAACCCGGCCGAGTCGATGTTCGCGCCGTTTCACGATGAAGCAGTATCGGCCGGTTTGCCGGTGACGGTCACCCCCGAGCAGGCGACGAATTTCCGTCGGGAAATTTCCTGGGACAGCAACAAGGTGCGCTGGAATGATTGTCCGGCCGACACCACCGCCGGCTCGATCACCCTGTCACTGGGGTCGCTGCCGGCTCGATTTGACCATTATGTGTTTTGCATCGTCCTGCCTCCGGTAGTGACGGTGGAATTTTTTGTCCACACGGCAAACGAATGGACCTCACTCGGTCCTCCGACGGTGGGGAATGCCGGTCGCATGGAGATCACCCTGCCAATGGCGGGTGAGGCGACTGCGGTCCGGGCGGAGTTTACCGCAAGACAAACCGGCGCGCAGTTGATCAGCCTGCAATGGTGGGGCGTGGCGGATTCGACGTTACTGACCCGTCTGCTCGATGCCCGGCCCCGCTATGATGCGCAATGGACCGGTCTGGTGTTGCCCAAGGCGGATTGGCCGGAGGTCAAGTTTGCGTGTGGGCTGTTGTTCAACGAGTCGGATCTGCCGAGGTTGCGCAAACGGGCGGAAAGCGGCCAGTGGGTGGGCCACTTCAAGATGCTGGAGGAGCGGGCCCGGGCTGCGCTGACCCGGCAGCCCGAGACCGAGATAGGAGATTACGTGCCGTGGTCGGACTACCGCTATCTGCGGCAGCGCGAACAGGGCATGGAATCCTGGACGGCCGAACCGGTGTTGTGCGCCCTGGTGGGTTTGGTGCGCAACGATCCGGTGCTCATCCACCATGCCCTGCGTTACCTGATGTGTTTTGTGCACACGCGGAACTGGTGCCAGTCGGCCGAGAGCCGGGCCCGGGGTTCCACTTGGGACCAGCGTTGTTTCCTCGAGGAAATGTCCACGACTGCATGTGCGCTGATCTATGACTGGTTGTATTTTGCGCTGACCGACCGGGCGAGGGACCTCGTGCGCGTGGCGATCTGGGACAAGGGCCTCAGTGTCATCCAGCGCGACATGGTCAAGTGGGAGTATGTCTACAAAATGAACCAAGGGCCGTGGTTCTGCCGGGCCCGCATTTTCGGCGGACTGGTGCTCGAGGCGGCCTGGCCCCGGGTGCGTCCGTATGTCGAACAGGCCTTTGCGGACATGCAGGAGGGGATGGAGCATTACTTCCAGCCGGACGGAGGCGTCGACGAGGGCGTGGGCTACTTCAGCGTCACCCTCCAGGCGGTGCTGCCGGGATTGCTGGCTTACGCAAAAGTGCGCGGCCGTCCGATCCACGACGTCCTGCCTCCGCGTTTGGCCAAGAGCGGAAATTTTGTGGCCATCATGTCGGCGATGAGTCCCGGGGGCGTGCTGCTGGACGGCGACAATTCCAACGACCGCTTCACCGGAGACACGATTGCCATCTTGGCCGCCTTGTATCCCGACGATGTCTACCCGCGCATTGCCCGGGCCACGCTGCTGCAGATGCGGGGAGCCACCTATTACCGCCAATACATGATCGACGGTCCGTTTGCGTTCATCGCGGCGCCCGATGAACTGCCCGAACCCCGTTGCATCGTGCCCGTCTTCGGGCAGCTGCCGGACACCGGGCAACTCACCAGCCGACGCGAAGTGGCACCGGGCCGCAGCGTGCGCCTGCACGTGAGCGGCTGCAAGGCCCGGGCGAGCCACACGCATTTCGACAAGGGCGCATTCACCCTCGAGTTGGATGATCTGCCGGTGCTGATCGACCGCGGCATGATTCGTTACGACGATTTGCGCGGCTATTACCTCAAGCGCACCGACCTGCACAATGTGCTCACCCCGATACGGGCGGACGGGTTGGCTGCGGAACAAGCGGGGGCCGAGCAGGCGGTAATTCCCACCGGAATCGGGGATGCCCAAAACCTGCATGCCACCATCGATCTGGCTCATGTCTGGCGGCAGGTCATGCGAAACTGCGAACGTGAAATCGTGTCGGAGGAGCCGGCGACTTTCACCGTGCGGGACCGGGGTGAATTGCTGGAACCGCAGCCGTTGATTTTCAATCTCCACACCCGGAAGTCCTGGACCATCCATCAGGAAGAGCGACGGGCGGAATTGGTCGTGGCCGGCTGGAAATTGGAACTCCGGGCCGATTGGTGTGACGCAATCAGCCAAAGGGAGAATCTCATCGATCACCGTTACGAACCGGTCTGGCATCTGCAATGCCGGGTCGGTGCCTGTTCCAGGTTTGATCTCGAGACCCGATTCACCTGCACGCCTTTGTGAGGGATGACATGATTTTCCGACCTTTGCGTTTGCGACGATCGTGCAAAGTGCATCAGGTTCGGGGCATCATGTTTTGCCGCATACTGTTTTGTCTACTGTGCCTTGGCGGGGTGGGGACAATTTCGGCCAATCCCCTTGAGGGCAGCTGGCGCTTGGATCCCGCGCACAGCACGGACCTCAGCGGGTGGAAGGCCTATGATCTCGACATCACCATTCAGGGGGATGTCGTCACGCTGACGCGAAAGTTTGCCGCGGGTCGCCGCACGTTTGTGGTCGTCACTCCGGTCGATCTGTCCAAGGCGGTCAATGTGGTGCCCGTGTCGTGGTGGCCCGACAACCGTCACATCGGGGCCTACATCGGTGGCGACAAGACCGAGCGGGTGCGCGGCGAATGGCTCGACGACGGTCGGGTGCTGCGCCTCAACACCGACCTGGTGTTGGCGACCCAACAGGGTTCACGCCCGGTGAACATCCTGCGCAACTTCACCATTTCAACCAACGGCCGGCAACTCACCCTCATTGAGCTGCGGAGCACCCGCACGCGCCCGATTGTCTACACGTTTCAGCGCATCAGTGACGCCAACCGTCGCGCGACTGGCACCGCCGAGTAACTCTCGCAACCACCTCCAACCATGCGAACCCATCTTATTGCTCTCCTGGCCATGTTGGTCTGTGCGATCACCCCCGTCCGGGCACAACCCTTGCCGCACCGCGTGGTGCAAGCCCCGGCCGAGGCCACGTTGATTCCGGTTTCCGACAATTGGCTGATGGACGGCGATGTGCCGGTGCATGCCCTGATCCTGTCCCTGCAGGGCCTGGCCAACCGCGACTATCCGCGCCTCTATTTGGAATATCCCGATGACTGGCAGTGGGAGATTGCCAAGCCCCTGATTGGTTTTCTGGAGAAACGCCACGGAGTTAAATTTGACCGCCTCGGGATGGATGATGCGGACGCCGCCCTGAGCCGCTTCGCCCGCTACGCCAAGGGCTATGTGGTCTGGGACAAAGCCGTGCGCTCCTCGTTGATCGTGGCCTTCACCGTGTCCGGTGTGCGGGATGCCGTCGTGGTCAACGAGGATCAGATCGCCCTGGCGGAAAAACACGGGCTCAAGCCCCTTGAGGATTTGCGCGGTATATTCCGCGGCCAGACCGACGCCGAGATCTATCAGTGGGCTTACGATCACTACTGGGACCAGTGTTCCCGGGATTATTATGTCGTCCTCGGTGGCCATGCGGGGCGGGAAATGCAACCGGGCATCGCGGATTTTGGTATCATGCAACGCGCCTTTTTCAGCGACCTGTCGGCCAACCCCAGGCATCCCGTGGAACTCGCCCTCTTGAAGAAAATCCTCGGGGGGCAGAACAGGCACAGCACGGTGATCGGTTGGCATTCCTACGGCAAGGACACCGAGGGCCAGCACACGACGTTGACCGGTAATTTTGGCCTCAAGATGGAAGGG
>JAIPJW010000129.1 GCA_021734075.1 Cephaloticoccus sp. | reverse complement strand
TTTTCGATCTCAAGGAAACCGATCTGTATTTCTGTTCGGCCGATATTGGCTGGATCACGGGCCACAGTTATGTGGTTTACGGCCTCCTCGCCAATGGCGCCACTGTCTTCATGTATGAGGGTGCGCCCAATGAACCCGGTCCGGACCGCTTCTGGCGGATGATTGACCGCCACGGAATCACCATATTCTACACGGCGCCGACCGCGATTCGCGCGTTCATGCGCTGGGGCGATAATTATGTCCTGAGTCACAATTTGCGCTCGCTGCGCCTCCTGGGCTCGGTGGGCGAGCCGATCAACCCCGAGGCGTGGATGTGGTATCATCGCATGATCGGCAAGAAGCGTTGTCCGATTGTCGACACATGGTGGCAGACGGAAACCGGCAGCATCATGATAACGCCGTTACCGGGCATCACCGGATGCAAACCCGGTTCGGCCACCCATCCGTTTTTTGGTGTGGTGCCGAAAGTGGTGGACGAAAACGGCGTCGAAGTGCCCAAGGGCAGTGGCGGTAAACTCATCATCGAAAAGCCCTGGCCTTCCATGCTCCGCACCCTCTGGGGTGATGACGAACGTTTTCAGAAAACCTATTTCAGCGACTACCCGGGTATCTATTTCACCGGCGACGGTGCCCGGCAGGACAAGGATGGGTATTTCTGGATCGTGGGCCGGATTGACGATGTGTTGAATATTTCCGGACATCGCCTCGGCACGGCAGAAGTCGAGAGCGCACTGGTGTCACATCCGTCTGTGGCTGAGGCAGCTGCCGTCGGCCGACCCGATGATTTGAAGGGCCAGTCCCTGGTCTGCTTTGTGACCCTCAAGGCGGGCATCGAGCCCACGGATGAACTCAAGCAGGTCTTGCGGGCCCATGTGGCCAAGGAAATCGGGGCTCTGGCTCGTCCGGATGTCGTGCGCTTTGCAGCAGGTTTGCCCAAGACACGCTCAGGGAAAATCATGCGGCGCATCCTCAAACAGATTGCCGCAGGCACCGTGGTGGTGGGGGATACGACCACCCTCGAGGATTTCAGTGTGGTGGCCACCCTGCAAGCCGAGGACTAAGCCTCCCCTTGGTCCTGATTGACCGCCGTCCGTCGCAGATTGCATTTGCTGCACGGGCGGCGTTTCCACTTCATGGGGTATGACGTGCCTGCCCCGAACCCGAGGTAGCGTCGGGCGGCCCGCCCGACCACTTTCATGGCAGGCATTTACCCTGATCGAGCTGCTCACGGTCATCACGATTATCGGTATATTGTCAGGGATCGTGATCGGGGTGGGGAGACACGCTGCCGAATCTGGCAAGGTCGCCCGGGCCCAAGTTGAGATGGCGTCAATTTCCACAGCCCTTGAAAGTTACAAACGGCAATGTGGGGATTATCCGCGGACGGCGTCTGCTCCCCAGCTTTTGCAGGCGTTGATGGGAAAACTGGGTCCGACGCTGACACCCTTGAACCCGTCTGGTCGGGTGCTGCTCGATATGGCGCTTTTTACAACCGATGGCGCAGGAGACCCCTTGACCGATTCAAGTCTCAGTCTCGCTGATCCCTGGGGCAATCCCTACCGGTATGCCTTCAAAGTTACTGGCGGAGGTTGGACGAATTCATCATTTGTCCTCTACTCAATCGGGCCTGATGAACAGGCTGATCAAAACCTTGCCCCCGGTGGATATCCCCATCGTGAGTTGCCGCTCAACCTCGACAACATTTATGCCAATTTCTGACTATCAGGTCCGGCGTCGAGGGCGCGCTTTCACGCTGATCGAATTGCTTACGGTCATGGCGATCATCGGCATTCTGGCCGCGATCTTGATTCCAACCGTGTCTGCCGTCCGAGTCTCAGCCAACCGGGCCAAAACGAAAGTGCAATTCAACCAATGGGCCGCCGCCATTGAATCGTTTCGCATTGAGTATGGTTATTATCCGGTGTTCGACCCATCGAATCTCATCAACCCCCCCGGGCAAAACACGGATCCTGCCAGCGTGCATTTTTTCCACGACATTCTGGCGGCGATACGCCGGGACGGTTCGCCGCTGCCCACGTTGACCAGTTCGACCAATGCGGTGCTGCCGGAAGCCCAAAATCGCAAGCGCATCGCATTTTATGGCTTTGCCGAAGGAGATTTCACCGCGATGGACTGGATTGCACCCAATCTTGTTCAGGATGCATTTGGCAATACCGAGATCGCCGTGATCGTGGATCGTAACCTGGATGGAATGATTGATGGCGCCGACTACGGTGGCACTCTGCCTTTGGTGAATGGAATGCGACCATCATCCTCGGATGTCCCCACAACAGGCATCCGTGCCCGAGTGGTGTTTTACGGGCCGAAACCGGGAGCTGACGCGACGAGCCCGGAGTTTATCTTTAGTTGGAAATGAAAGGTCACGCCACCCACTTCGGGTCCACCCGCCGTCTCGGTGCTGGCTTTACCCTGATCGAGTTGCTGGTCGTCATTGGCGTTGTCTCTACGCTGGCCGCCATCGTCATTGCGGGACTTACGGGCACGGACAAGTCGGCTGCGCTGCGATCAGCACAAGCGACAGTGGTGAATGTGCTGGCCTCGGCCCGATCCAAGGCCATGTCGAGCGGACGTGATGTGCTCTTCCTCGTTAACGACAACCCGGACGACGTCACTCGCTACCGCCGGATGCTGGCGGTTGTAGACAACGCAGATATCACGCGGGTCTATTCCGTGGCTTTCCTGCCCCCTGGTGCCTATGTTGTGCCCTATCAAGCTCACTTCAGTGCGGCGATGATTCAGGATGGTGACTCATGGACGACGGTGGGTGGAGCCAGTCTGACTTCCTCGGCGCTGTCCAATGACATATCATGTGCCGTGGAGAATGAAAATTCCGAAGCTTGGGAATCGTATCCGATCTATGCGGAAGGCACGTCCAACCAGCAGGGTAGAATCGTGGTGGCGACCGGTCGGGAACGTTCCCCAGCGGATGCCGCGGCCAATGGTTCGCCGATTGTGCTGGTTTCTCCCGACCAGGTGCGGGGCGTAAGTGTGTCGTTCTATGGCTTGGCGCGCTTGATCAACGACCGAATGGGATTCTAGGCATGCGCTGTCGTCGCAAAGGTTTTTCACTGATCGAGGTTGTGATTGCGATCGCGATCGTGGCGGGCGGCGTGGTGGTGATCCTCGCACTGCTGCCGACCATGGTGCGAAATTCTGAAAATGCGGTCGACATGCAAACGGCACTTCGCCTCCCGGGCGCGGTGCAAGCCGAACTGGAGCGGGAGATGGGCAACTCGTTGGGTTCGTTTGCCAACACTGTTGTGCTGTCCGGTCTCGAATTGGTGGCCGAACAGGATGGCTCCAATGTCAGGCGACGCGATTTGACCGACAACCCCCTGCGTAGCCGTTATTTTCTGATCGAGGTGCACGCGTTTGCTCCAGGCGAACTCGCATATGCATCGGAAGATGCCGTTTTGGCCCTGCAAATAACGGTCTCCTGGCCGTATCAGGTGTTGGCGGCAGGCACGCTGTCGCCAGCTGGTGCAACCTCGGACCGCCAGTCGATCTCCTTCAATTTGGCGCTCAATCCATGAATCGCCTCCGCCGACAACATGCCGGTTTTACGCTGGTTGAACTCCTTGTGGCGATCACGGTGACAGTGGTGCTTGCGGGGTTGCTGATCGCGGTGACCTCAGGGGCGCTGAATATCTGGCAACGGGCGCAGTCTCGTCTCACCATGAATTCGCAGGTCGGGGTGGCGCTTGATTTGTTGACCCGTGACCTGCAGGCCGCCGTCCATTCGCCCGCTGCCGAGACATCCTTTGCCGTCGACATTCTATCCTCCAGTCAACTCGGGCCCCACAACTGGCGGTTGGAGGATCCGCGGATCAAACCCGACGACACCACAAGTTTGCATGCCCTGGCCAACACGACGATTCTGTCCGAACAACGCATCGCCGATTCCCGGTTCGGTCAGTCGGGAGTGTGGTTGCGTTTTATCACGACCAACGTCGCAACTGGCGGCAGCCTGCCCACGGCTGTGTCCTATCAAATCAATCGCCGGCCCGTATCAGGCGCAGTCACAGGCCCCAATCAGGCCCCCGCCCGCTACTCGCTGTTTCGAAGCAAGGTGAACAGTGACGACACCTTCAAAAATGGTTACGACCTCACGGCGGCCGCCTACGCCTCATTGTCCGATGCCCCATTGGGGGATGCCCTGTGCGACAATGTCGTCGACTTCGGTGTGTGGTGCCATGTGCGCGAAGGGAACGGCACCCTGACCCGACTTTATCCGGACGCCGACAATGATCGCTCCTTTCATGGATCGGCCCAGGTCGGCGTCCCGAGTGCTTCCAGATATCCCATGGTCATCGATGTGTTGTTGCGGGTGCTGAATGACTCAGGAGCGACAAAATTGGATCAAATCGAACTGGGTCGGGTTGAACGGCCACCAGCTTATGCCAACGACAGTGATTGGTGGTGGGGCGTGGTCGATGCCGAGTCGCGGACATACACAGTGAGGGTGGAAGTCATGGGGGCGTCGCTGCCATGAAAGCGGCGTTGTCAAATACCCGCGGTTTCGCCCTGGTGCTGGTGCTGAGCCTGCTCGCGATCCTTGTGCTGCTGACCTACACCATCGCTGCGGTGAGCAAAGTTTCCGGTGAGATCAGCACAGCGGCACTGTATCAAACTCAGTCCCGCCAGAACGCACTTGTTGCAATACGTTACGCTCTGGGAGAACTCCAGAAATATGCCGGCGTTGACAATCGGGTTACTGGAATGGCCGGTGTAGTTGGTGTGACCGGAGGCGACACACTGAGGCAACTGACTGGTGTTTGGGGTAATCCAATCGGGCCGAGGTGGCTCGTATCGGGTGCCGTAAATGGAGGGATTCCGTCAATCAATGGGAACAGGGTGATTCTGGTTGGTTCAAATACGGTTGGCTCCACCACCGGGAGTGAAGACCAGGAGATGGTCGAGGCGGGCCTAATCGAGGTTAACCGCCTGCCACACCTGATTGGCCACATGGCATATTGGGTGGGCGATGAGGGCGTGAAAGTAAGCACCGTGCTGCCGGATACCGAAACGCAAAACAGCGCGTTGAATGGGCAATTACTCAGACCGGATATGAGGCGTATCATTCAAAAGCCGTCATTTGATCCCTCGGCGTCCGAATTGGCAGGTGTCTTATTGCTTGCGCAACTGCCGTTCACTCAAACGGCCAAAGGCGCCACAATTAGCAGCGCGTTCCATTTGGCTACGGTATGCAACCGGGCTCTGGCTTCGACAGTCCCCGCCGGGGTGGTTTCAGGGCAGGGATATATCAAGGGTGCATTCAATATCAACACCACTTCAGTTTCGGTCTGGCGTGGGTTACTGGAATACCCCGACCGCAATAATCCCGCATACGGACTGAGTGCCACCTCCTCCTTGAGAAACGCGGAAAAAATCACCGCTCGAATCGCCGCGCGCGGAGTGCCCTTCACATCTGTGGCCGATTTCTTGGCTTCAGGCATAGTTCAAGATGCCTTTGCCAGCACACCGAACAAGATAACATCCATGACGGCACAAGAGTTCATAACAGACGTGTCACCCATCCTTGCCGTCCGTTCCGACACCTTCCGGATCCGGGCCTACGGAGATGCGTTGAATCCGGCTGATTCCGGGGTGGCAGGTGCGACTCCCGAATCGGTGGCCTACTGTGAGGCGCTTGTCCAGCGAACCCCGGAGGATGACCCGGGAGGGAAGGGGAAGAAATTCGTCATTACCTACTTCCGTTGGCTGGGCCCGGATGACATTTGACCTGCAAGTATTACGCCCAGACGTTAGTTGCATTAACCCCATCGGGTCCCGATTAGTTCAGACTTAACCGCGACGCAGTCGCTTTGGGAAAAGCAAGACGGATATACACCTTGGTCCAAGCATATGTCTGTGAAATATCTGGGTTAATAAAAATCTTGTGGAGTTGGGCAAAAGAATATGCCTATTACCTCTTCCCTAACGCCAGGGTAGCTCAGTGGTAGAGCAGAGGACTCATAAGCCTTTGGTCGGGGGTTCAAATCCCCCCCTTGGCACCAATTTTAGCGCACCGCCCGTGGTGCGCTTTTTGTTTAGAGTGCGGCCAGCAGGGCCTGCAATTCTGCCGCCGGATCCTCGTGATCCTGCTCGAGGGCAAGTTGCAGGGCCGATTCGAGCAGGGGCCGGGCCCGTTCAATGTCACCCTGTTGCAGGAGCACCTTGCCCAGCAATATTCGAGGCAACATCCAGTCTGCCTTCCTTTGCACGCAAAATTCCAAGTGGGGGATGGCTTCAGTGTCTTTCTCCGCACTCAGTAGTGCTTGCGCGAGACTGAAGCGAAAGAGTTCGTTCTGTGGCTGGCTGGTCACCAGGGCTTGGAACTGATCCACGCGGTCGGTCATCAGGCCACACTGTCGATATAGAGCAGCACCCCCGTGGCGTTGTCATGACCGCCGCGTCGAATGGCGAGGGAGATGATCTCACGCAAAACCGGTTCCGGATCTTCATCCCGGGTTAAAAACGCCGATAGTTCGGCATCACTTACCAATCCAGTCACCCCATCGGTGCAGAAGAGATAACGGTCGCGGGCTTGCAGGGTCCGCCGGATGACATCCACTTCAATCGCGCCCGGTTGGCCGATGCAACGGGTCAGGGCATGCCGGTTGGATTCATGAAAATAAACATCCTCGCCCTGCGCGCGGCGCAACCGGATTTCGTTTTCCACCGAATGATCGGTGGTCAGGGCGGAAAAGCTGTCGCCCCTTTGGGTGTAACAGCGTGAATCGCCGACATGACCCAGAACCATCTGGCGACCGATGATCGTGGCGACGGTCAGGGTGCTTGCGATGCCCGAGTTGGGACTGATCTTACGGCCCAATTCAAACACAGCATTACTGGCGTTTTGCACGATTGTCACCATGTCCAACGGCTCCCCTGGGGTGATTTTGGCCTTATCGACCAATGAGATGGCCTCGGTGACCTTCAGCAACGCCAGTTCGGCGGCTTCCGCCCCACCGGGCAGGCCACCCACACCATCCGCTACCCCGAAAAGGGCCAACTTTTCGTTCAACACCATCCGGTCCTCGTTGCGGCGACGCACCCGTCCGATGTCAGTAAGGGCAGCGGAGCGGAGTTGGGTCATCGGTTGTGAGTCGGTCAGATGATGCGTTCAGACGAAAGGTAAAAATAACCTTTCCCGATTATCAGTAGTTAAACGGGTAAAGTCATTAATGGGCATGCTGGCAATGAAAAGCCTGCCATAGCTCTTGGCGAGCACACGGGCATCAAGGATGGTGATCACCCCGCGGTCCTCGGCGGTGCGAATGAGGCGACCAATGCCCTGGCGGAACTTGATCAGGGCGTCCGGCAGGGTAAGATCATTGAACGGGTTGCCCCCGTGATCCCGCACCCATTCACTGCGGGCCTCGGCCACCGGGTGGCTCGGTGGATCAAAAGGCAGCCGGGTCACGATCACCTGTGAAAGGGAGGGTCCCGGCACATCCACACCGGCCCAAAAACTGTCGGTGCCAAAGAGGATGCCGTTGCCGACTGACTGCAGACGCCGGGTCAATTCCGTGCGGGATAGATCCTCGCCTTGCATCAGAAAAGTGCGACCTGCCTTGCGGTAATCCTCCTCCAACGTGTTGGCTACCAACCTCATGTCAGTGTAACTGGTAAATAGCACCAACGAGCCCCCCTTGACCCGGATGGTGCAAAACCGGATGTAATCGATGAGGGCTTCGATGGCCAGTTTCGCCTCGCGGGGTGACGGCAGAGGAATATCAGCCGCGACGTAGATGCGCATGTTGCGTTCAAAATCGAAGGGGGATGCCACCAGCACGGCTTGGGCATCGGTCGCCCCAATCCGGGTTTGAAATGGTATCAAGCTGTCCCCCGATGCGAGTGTGGCGCTGGTAAATACCACCGAGGTGCCACAACCCAGCAACTGCTCGCGCAAATAGGGCGCCACATCCAACGGGGCTGTGCGCAGCGTGACGATGGTGCGATGGCGACCTGATCGCTCGAGCCAATAGACAAAGGATTCGTCGGCCGCATCGAGCCATTGGCGCAGGCCGGTCTGGGACGACTTGAGCCGTGAACGTTGTTCGAGCAATTCATCGCGCTCTTTGCCTTCGTCGAGTTTGTCCGCGATGCTCCCGATGGCCTTGGCGAGGGCCTGGAGTGGACCGTCAAGCCAGGGTTCACAGGCCCCCTCATCGCGGATGCGCACGATGGGTTGTTTTTGGAGCAGCTTTTCTCGCAGGAAACCGAAAAACTGCTCGGAAGCGTCCAGGGCATCAATGACCAGCTGCTGTTCAAACGCGCCCCCATGCCGGGCCAGCAGGCCGCGCCGCGTCTTTGGGTTGAAGAGGTATTTCAACATCCGATCCATGCCATAACTGCTGAGCCGCAGACCAAAGTGATCCGTCGCCACTTCGGGCACGGTATGCGCTTCATCAAGCACGATGAAATCGTCCGGGAACAGGACGCCCCGGGCGCTCCCTTTTTCGGCTGCGCCCCCGGCATTCATGAGTGCGAAAAGCAGCGAGTGGTTGACGATGATGACCTGGGCCTGACGGATGCGGGTCCGGGCCCGCTGATAAAAACAGTGGTCGCCATTGCAATGCTTGCGCGAGCAGGCCGAGGAATCGGCACTGACCCATTCCCAAACTTCGGGCGCGGGTGGAGGTGACAGTTCATGCCGCAGACCGTCCTGGGTGGATTCGGCCCAGGTCGCTATGCGTTGCAATTCCGCGCTCTCCGGAGTCGAAAACAGATCCTGTTTGTCGCGCAAGGCCGTGGCCAGTCGGGTGGGACAAAGGTAATTGGCCTTGCCGACGAGGATCGCGCTTTTGAAATCCGCATATGCCGCCAACTCAGGCTGGGCACGAAACACCCGTCGACACAGCGGCAGGTCCTTGGTTTGCACCTGTTCCTGCAATGAAATGGTGTGGGTTGAAACGATCAGCTGGCGGGATTGATCCACGGCGTGGATGATCCCGGGCAGCAGATAGGCGAGGGATTTGCCCACACCCGTGCCAGCCTCAAAGAGCAGGGGTTCATCGGTAGAGAATGCCTTGGCGGTGGCCCGGGCCATTTGTTCCTGCTGCGGTCGGTGTTCCAGTTTCAATCCTTCCTGCAGCCAGCCCCCCTCGGCAAAGAGCTCGGCGGCAAAGTGTCGGACATGGCTCGGATTGCCCACCGGGGGCAAGGTCGAGTCGGTGTCGTCGCGGAGTCCAATCATGAAGCAGACTACGCAAGGCGCTCCGGCTGGAACGCGCAAACGAAATTGCGCAGGCTAGATTGCCGCCAGATCAATCGGCACCACCACACTTTCCTCCCGCGCTCGATCGGCCCCAAAGCCGAGCAGGTGCCCGGCGATGGAATCCTCTATGCTGGTCGATGAAATGGAGGGGATATCCCCCCGCAGCAGACTCAGGAAGTCCGCCACCAGTCGCAAAT
>JAIPJW010000128.1 GCA_021734075.1 Cephaloticoccus sp. | reverse complement strand
CTCCTAAGTGCCGGGCTACTAGCAAGATGGCGGAGAGAGGGGGATTCGAACCCCCGAACAGGATTGCTCCCGTTAGCGCTTTAGCAAAGCGCCGCTATCGACCACTCAGCCATCTCTCCGTTTGAGAGGCACAGAAGCAAACCGTCCGGGTTTAAAGTGCAAGGCCGTTTTCAAGCAGCCAAAGCTTTAATCTTCGTCATCCTCCACTGGCCGCTCCAACTCGCTGCGACATTCCCCGATGACGCGCAGCCAAATCTCCCGGAGGTCGAACAAGCTCATCAGGACATCCTGTCGATATTGAGCCACATACTGTCCCGGATTGGTATCGGCATCATTCAAGAGCGCCAAGGTGTGGTTCAAGGCACTCAGGGCACGTTTGAAGAGACTGATGGCCATGGCATAATCACCGAATTCCAGGGCATGAATTGCCTGCACCGACTGGTCCTCGCCATGATGCAATGATGTCAAATAGGCGATGGCCAGACGTTGGGAGACTTTGCGCGGATCGGAGGCCAGCAGTTCCCATTTGCGCCGGGTGCGCAGATACAGGGCTTTGGTCGATATGAAGATGGGGTTTTTGTGAAGGGTATAAACTTCCGACTCGGGGCCAAAATCCTCCGATAATATGTCCGGATTTCCATCCGGCTCGTTGGTTCCCTGGTCTTGGGCATCCCATTGACTGTCGTCCCAACCCATATTGCGGGCCACCTCGTCAATTCTCTGTGGGTTTTCCAGGCTGATTTCGTAAAAAGCAAGGTAACGATTGGTGGTTTCCTCCTGCTCCCGCAGGTAACGCTCCCAGTCGAATTCATTCCAGGCTAATTCACCCCGGTCGTTCCACTCGTTTTCGAAGGAGCCGTCAGAATCGAAGTTACTCATTGATATGTCAGCAGACTGAGGCTCGTGATTGGAAAAGTGCAAATAAAAATCATGGAACGGGAGCACCCGTGAGAAGAGGCGGAGTTTTTACGGGTTGAAGTTGAATTACAGCAGGGATTTGCTGCCCGTTTATGGGCCTGGTTCAGCATGAGACCATATATTTCGAAGGGCGGGTGCAGGGGGTGGGATTCCGCTATGCAACCTTGCAGTTAGCCAAGGAGTTTGAGGTGACTGGTTATGTCAAAAATATGTCCGACGGTCGGGTCATACTAGAACTGGAAGGCAGCCCTGCTGAGATATCCGCCATGGTGCAGGCCATTGAGGAGCGGATGTATGGGTATGTTCGTAAAATTGAGCGGTCCAGCCTGCGTCGGGAGGCAATTTTTTCAGGCTTTGATATCCGGTAACATACTGAACGCCCTCACAAGGTGTTGTCGGTGTGATGCTACGGCGCCCGTCAGGCGCGGATGGATGTTTTTGACAACCACTGGATACTCCCCATCCCAATAGGTCCAACGTGAGTATTAATTACTTCTACCTGCTTCTTGCGCTTTTGCTTCTCTGGATTCCCCGGCATTGGCTGCGAGTGGGACGTCGGGCGGCACGGGCACTCGGTTTGGCCCGGCGCCAGCGCAAGCGCGAGTTCGTTCGGATCAGGGAGAGCGGCGATAATCGGGTCAATTTCACCGAGGAATTTTCAAAGCCGCGCAATTACATCGATTTTCTCCGGGCTTTGGTGGGCGGGTTGATCCTGATAGGCAATCCGGATTGGGGTATAAGTTCATGCTTCCATCTGGAAGGGGAAATGTTGTCCCTGACGCAGGATTCCATAATTTTTAATCTGCAGATCGGCATCGTGACTTTGGCCATCGTGAGACAGTTCGTGCGTTACGAGGGTCGGATGACTTTTTATGCCCCTTTATTCTTCATGGCTGGCTTGGCCTTCGGTCTCTGTGGTTTTGGGGCGGGCTTTTTTGCCTTTCTGCTGGTTTGGACCTTCAACTCTGCTTTGCCCATACCTCCCGTGGGATTTCTAACCGTCTACATTTTGATGCTTTGGCTGCTCAGTTTGTTGTTTCAGGGCATCAGCAACAGTTATGTTTATGCCACGGCGGTCATTTTCCTGATCCCGGTGGTGGTCAGTCTGATGGCCCGACGCTCACTGGCGCTGTTTAATAAAAAGATAAAATAGACCCGTCATGGATATGGTCCGATCGTCGAATCGCTGGGGCGTCTGGTTTGATGCGATCCGACCCAAAACTTTGCCGGCTGCCATTGCGCCAGTGATCGTGGGCAGTTCTCTGGCGTGGCATGACGGAAGTTTCGATGGAATTGCCGCCCTGTTTTGTCTGTTCTTCAGTCTCTTGATCCAGATTGGCACCAATCTGGCCAATGACTATTATGACTATGTCAAAGGTGCCGATACCGCCGAGCGGGTGGGGCCAACTCGTGCGGTGGCCGCCGGCTTGATCAAACCCCAAACGATGCGCTTTGCCATGTGGTTGGTTTTGGGCACGGGTTTTGCCCTGGGATTGAGTCTGGTGGCATGGGGTGGAGCATGGTTGATCGTCATCGGCGTTCTCAGCGTGCTTTGCGCAATTGCCTATACGGGCGGGCCTTATCCACTTGGTTACAACGGCTTGGGCGACGTATTCGTTTTTATTTTTTTTGGTTTGGTCGCGGTCGACGCGACATACTATGTCCAAACGGGAGGTCTCACTTCATTGGCTATGATTGCAGCGATCCCGATCGGCCTGTTGACCACCAATATCTTGGTGGTGAATAATTATCGCGATTTTGCGACGGATGGAGCCGCGGGTAAGCGGACTACCGTGGTTCGTTTTGGTTTGCGTTATGCCCGATGCCAATTTTCGGGCGCATTGGTAGGATCGTTTCTCACGCCCGTGATCCTGGTTGTTGCCGGAGCCAGTCCATGGTGGCTGTTGCCATGTTTGTTGCTGCCCATGGGGTGGCGGCAACGACGACGTCTGGCTGACAGCAAATCGCCCAGCGAGCTGATCCAGCTGCTGGGCGATACGGGAAAGCTACTGGCGCTCTACGCGCTGTTGTTTTCGCTGGGTATGATTATATCGCGAACTTAAATGTGAGTGGCGAGTTTCGCCTTCAATGCCTCCTTGGGCAACATGCCGACGATTTGCTCCACAACATTTCCGGCCTTGAATATCAGCATGGTGGGGATGGCGCGTATCCCATACTCCGCTGAGATTGCGTCATTTTCATCCACGTTGACTTTGCAAATCTGGATCTTGCCCTCGAGTTCTCCCGCCAATTCATCGAGAATGGGGGCGATGGCCTTGCAGGGTCCGCACCAGGGGGCCCAGAAATCAACCAGAACCGGGGTCGCACTGGCCACGGCAGCTTTGAAAGAATCAGTAGTAAGATTGGTGATTTTATCAGACATGTTTATGAAGGTTGAGGTATGAACTGAGGTGAAATTTGGGAAAAGGCAAACGCCGGTGTTGGGGCAGGCGCGGAATTAACGGGGGGTGGATTGTTTGATGATGTCGGTAAGCTCCACGGCCTCGACCTCATGCAGTTGTTTACCCCGGCCTTTGAGTTCCTCAAAGGTCTTTATCACCGTTTCGGTCATTCGGCCGTGGGTTTCCTCGGAGCCACCCACAATGGCAAATTTATCACCGGTGGTGATACGTTTGTGCCCGTCTTGGTTGTCGAGACCGATGCCGAGGAGCCCTGCTTGGGGTGATGGTTTGTTCGACTTTTTGGTCACAGCGTTAACGTGCTGGTGTTGGCGGCTGTTTCAAGCGGGATTTCATGCACGGCGTGGCATATGATGTCGGAAAAAGCTTCATCTTGCGTGATCCGCAGTTGCTTGAGTCGGGTCAGTTCCAGCAAAGCGAGAAAAGTGGCCACGAGATACCGCAGGGTAACCTTCCCGGGAAACAGGTTTGAAAAACTGAAGGTTTTCTCAATCTGCATGCGCTGCAGGAGGTATTCCATCTGATCGGCCACCGTGATTTGTTCGTCACGTATTTCGCCCACGACAAGTTTCTCCGCCAAACGCCGCAATACGTTGTTAAAGGCCTGCCACACATCAATGTGCCCAACCGGTTTGAGCGGGCGATCCATCGCCTCGACCTGCAAGGCGGACACAAACCGGTCCATTTGATCGTTCCGCTGCGAGATCAGATCATTAAGTTGGTTGGCAGCATCCTTGAATTTCTTGTATTGGAGGAGCTGGTGCACCAATTCCCAGCGCGGATCCATTTCATCCTCCTCGGCGTTCGGATCGACGGCATGTTGTCCCTTGGGTAACAACATGCGGCTTTTGATTTCCATCAACGTTGCCGCCATGACGAAGAATTCCCCGGCCACTTCCAAATCCAGTTCCTTCATGGCGTGGAGTGCATCAATATACTGGCGGGTGACTGACTCAATGGGGATGTCGTAAATATCCAACTCGCTTTTCCGGATAAGGAAAAGCAAGAGGTCGAGCGGGCCTTCAAAGACCTGCAACTTGATACGGTAATCGGAATCAGGAACCACGGCCCGATGCTTGCGGCGGGAATATTCCCCGCAACGGAAAAATCACCGGCGACGCATACTCGCCACAAAAAAGCCGTCGGTATTGTGCCGGGAGGGCATGATCGTGATTCCCCCCGGACTGGTTTGATAACCAAAGTCCCGAAATGGCGGCTCAATCCTGAAATCCTGATGATTCTGCAGAAATGCTGCGATCACTGATTCGTTCTCACTGCGATTCAGGGAACAGGTGGCGTAGATCAGTTGCCCACCCGGTCGCACCGCGGCTGCGAATTGCCCCAGCAGATTCAATTGTCGGGTTGCATACTCCATCACCATGGCCGGATGGGTGATCCATTTCAGATGCGGGGCCCGGCGCCATGTGCCACTGCCGCTGCACGGGGCATCGACGAGCACGCCGTCAAAGGTCCCTTCCGGTGGTTGGCCCGTGGTGACGATATTTCTCAGTCCCGCCCGCTTCGCCCGGATTTGCAGTTCGGTCAAGGCTGAGGCACGGATATCGTGGGCGGTTACTTTCCCTTGGAGTCCTAGGATGCGGGCAAGCTGGAGTGATTTACCCCCGGCGCCCGCACACGCATCCAACCAACGCCCGTCAGCCTTGATCATGGTCGTGTGCAGGAGCAGCTGTGAACCCAAATCCTGCACTTCGACCGCGCCGGCGCGAAAACTAGCGCAGGCGGTGATATTTACCTCGTCACTGATTTCAATAGCCTCCGGCAGAGGGGAAGTCATCCGCCATTTCCAGCCATTGTTGCTCAACTCATCAGTGACCTGCTCGGGGTGCCCGGTCTGGAGGCGCAACCACAGCGAAGCGCGCTGGTGCAAGGTCTCAAGTTCAGCTGGGGTGAATGCCGCGGGACATTCCCGGGCGAACCAAGTGGGCAGCAGATCAGCGACATTCAGCTTGAGGAATGCCGCCTTGGCGGAAAGAGAAACGGGCGATTGTGGATCGGAGATGCTGAGCTCAGCCCGATAGTTGGCTGTGGCCGGGCCATCAGCTGCCAGCCAGGCCACGATGGCGGCGGCGCGTTCGGGATCCGTATCCCAAAGTGGGTCCACCCAAGGAAGAAACCGCAAGGTGGTGTAAAGCAACTCGCGATACAGGCGCCGGTCACGTGAACCGAAGCGCTTTTCCCCGGCCAAAAGTTTTTGTATGCGATCGGGCAGGAGCAGGTCGGAACGCCAGTGGGGTCGCAAGGTCGCGACGAGACGCAGGTAGGTCTGACGTTGATTTCCAGCGACACTCATGGTCATGAGCGGGTGATCAGCCGGGAATCGTTCAAGTCCACTCGGGTGGGTTTTGCAGATGGGGCTTCAAGACACCGATACAAGGCAGATTGCGATACCGTTCCGCAAAATCGAGACCATAGCCAACGACAAATTTATCGGGGATATTGAACCCCACGATGTCGGCGTTGAAGTCCACCTCGCGCCGGCCCTTTTTATCCAGCAAGACACAGACCTTGAGGGTGGCGGGTTTGAGTTTTCTGATCATACCGGTCACCATTGCCAGCGTTTTGCCGGTATCCAGTATGTCGTCGATCAGGAGCACATGACGCTTGGTGATATCCAGGGTTAGGCTGTGGACCAGTTGCGGCGTGCCGATGGACTTGGTTTCGTTGCGATAACTGGAAATACGGATGCAATCGAGCCGGATGGGGTTTTCAATTTCGCGCAGCAAGTCAGCCGTAAACAAGATTGCGCCATTGATGATGGAAATAACGGTGAATTCATCCTCGCCGTAGATTGTCTTCAATTCCTTGCCCAGCTTTTTCACCCGTCGCTTTATTTGGGCTTCGGTGACCAGGATGCTTTCAAGATCTGGGTGCAGAGTGGAGGCTTTGGTGGGAGGCATGCTGGGTTGAGAGAGACAAACCAAGCAGGGACTGGCAATGCGTTACATCTAAGGATTATGGGTTAATTCCTTTGACTTACCGCAGGGCAAATTCTTGCCTCGGCACATCCATGACCGCGGCATGATATCAATTCGCATTGAACAGTTAACGAAACGGTTTGGTGCGGTCACTGCACTGCACAACTTGGATTTGACCATTAATCCGGGAGAATTGTTTTTCCTCCTTGGACCCAGTGGATGCGGCAAGACGACCCTGCTGCGCAGCCTGGCGGGATTTTACCTCCCGGAAGAGGGTCGAATTTTCTTCGGAGATGAAGATGTTTCGAAATTGGAGCCTCACAAGCGCAACACTGGCATGATGTTCCAGAGTTATGCGCTTTGGCCCCACATGTCAGTGGCGGAAAATGTCGCCTTCGGTTTGGAGGAAAGAAAGGTTTCGAAACTCGAGGTCAAGCGGCGGGTGGGTGAGGCGTTGGAATCCGTCCGCATGTCGGCTTATGCCGAACGCCGGCCCAATCAATTGTCGGGTGGTCAACAGCAGCGGGTGGCATTGGCCCGGGCGCTCGTGATTCGCCCCCGTTGCCTCCTGTTGGATGAACCGCTTTCGAATCTGGACGCCAAATTGCGTTTGGAAATGCGGATGGAGATCCGACGCGTTTGCAAAGAATTCAAACTTACGACCGTCTATGTGACCCATGACCAGAAGGAAGCCCTGTCCATCTCCGATCGCATGGCAATTTTGGAGGGCGGCCATATCCTGCAGGTTGGCACTCCCCGGCGAGTTTACAAAAGACCGGTGCGCAAGACGGTGGCCCATTTCATCGGTGAAACCGATTTTATCCCGGGTAAAATCACCGGAATGAACGGAACCATGGCGACCGTTGAAACTGCAATTGGCCGCTTCGATGGGGTGCTGGGCGATCCCACGCGTCCCCCCGCCATCAATGCAGAGGTCACCCTCTCAATCCGACCGGAATGTTGGGAGTTAAGCCGGACCAAACATGCCGAGCGCAACACGGTGCATGGTCGCATCGGTGAATTTGTTTATCTGGGTGAAGTGGCGCAATACGAACTCATTGTGCGGGACGTCCCATTGAAGGTTTTTGAGCGCAATCCACGGTTTGTGGATGGGGCCAATCGAGGTGAAATATATGCCGCAGTCGATCCGGACGATGTCGTGGTTTTGGTGGATTGAACGACACAATGAAGCGGGCGATAATCCTTCTCGCATTGGCTGTCACCCTGGCGTTGCCCTTTATCATGCGGCCGCGCCAGGTCACGACAACCAAGGCCGATGATACGCTTGTAATCATAACCCCACATAATGAGGCAATCCGCTACGAATTCACCACGAGATTCTGCGACTGGTATACCCGCCAGACGGGTCGCACCGTCGCCATAGATTGGCGCGTCATAGGCGGCACCAGTGAAATCGCGCGGTTTCTCGAATCTGAATACGTGTCTTCGTTTCAAAATTACTGGCAGAACCAATTGCATAAACCCTGGAGCATGGATGTGCAGTCCTCCTTTGCCAATGGACGGCTTGGGCAGGATACGTCGGCTGATGGCTTGGCCGCACGTGAGGCCTTTCTCGCTTCAGATGTGGGTTGCGGCATCGATTTGTTCTTTGGCGGCGGCAGTTACGATTTTATCCGCCAGGCCCAAGCCGGCCGCCTGGTCGGTTCTCGCATCTTGAAGACCCATCCGGAATGGTTCACCGAAGCGAGCATTCCGTATACTTTTGCCGGTGAACAATATTGGGACAAGGAAGGCCGCTGGCTCGGCAATGTGCTCAGCAGTTATGGCATTCTTTACAACAAGGATTCCATCAAGCGTTTGGGTCTGGCTGACCCGCCGACCACCTGGCGTGACCTGACCAATCCCAAACTCATCGGCGAGGTGGCACTGTGCGATCCGACCAAGAGTGGTTCAATTGCCAAGGCCTTTGAAAACCTGATCCAACAACAGATGCAAATACGCCTGCGCGCGTTGCTCGCGGCCAATGATGGCGGGCAAACCAAATCCTTGGAAGCCCAAGCCGTGCGGGAAGGTTGGGACGAGGGCATGCGCATGTTGCGACTGCTCGGGGCCAATGCCCGTTATTTTACGGATTCGTCGCAGAAACCACCCATTGATGTTTCACAGGGAAATTCTGCCGCGGGTATCTGCATCGATTTCTACGGTCGTTACCAGGCCGAGGCCGTCACCCGAAGGGATGACTCCGAATCCGGGCGCTTGGTCTATGTTACTCCTCGTGGCGGCACCGTCAGCTCCGTTGATCCGATAGGTTTGCTTCGTGGCGCACGCAATCATGAGGCCGCCGAACTGTTCATTGAATACACCTTGTCCATAGAAGGACAAAAGCTGTGGAATTTCAAAGTGGCCACCCCTGATGGGCCGGTGCGTTTTGCCTTAAGGCGCTTGCCGGTGCGACGGGAGTATTACGCCCACGACGAATGGCTGCAATATCGGTCGGATCCTGAAGCCGCTCCCTATTCGGGCGAAGACCAACTGGTCTATGAACCGGCATGGACGGGACGACTGTTTCGGGAAATGGCCTTTGGCATCAGGGTGATGTGCCTGGACACCCATCCGGAATTGGTCGCTGCCTGGCAGGCCATCATTGCGGCCGGAATGCCACCGGAGGCCATCCGTGTGCTTAACGACATGTCGATTCTTAGCTACGACCAGATCAGTGGTCCGATCAAGGATGCGCTGGGATCCAAAAACAAGGTGGATGAAGTCCGACTGGCCAAGGATCTTGGGGCAAAACTTCGCGCTCAATATCGCCGGGCTGAATTACTGGCCTTGGAGGGGCGTTAATCCGAACCAGTGTCAGTTTTTGAATCAAACCAGCGCCTGCACCTGATGGGCAAAATCGTGGCGATCACGGGCGTTGAAGAAAGCCGTTCCGGCGACAAAGGTATCGGCTCCGGCGGCATGACACTGCCGGGCGTGAAGCAAGTCGATGCCGCCGTCCACTTCCAACCGCCAGGTTGATTGGTCGACACGGCGCCATTCGTGCAGCTGGGCAATTTTGGTCACCATGTCGGCATTGAACGACTGACCACCGAAGCCCGGTTGCACCGTCATCACCAACACCAAATCCACCTGGTCGAGCAGATGTCGGATGGCGGCAGCCGGAGTGGCGGGATTGAGCACGATGCCACATTGGCAGCCGAGTTCACGTATCCGGGCGAGTGTGGCCGCGTGATCAAAATCAGGTTCGATGTGCACACTGATGAGATTTGCCCCCGCCTGGGCAAATGCTTCCACATACTGATCCGGTCGGGAAAGCATCAAATGGGTGTCAAAGAAAAGGGTGTTACCAGTTGCCCTTAACGCAGCGAGCGTTGAGGGACCGAACGAAAGGTTGGGCACGAAATGCCCGTCCA
>JAIPJW010000127.1 GCA_021734075.1 Cephaloticoccus sp. | reverse complement strand
AGGGGAACAATGACCTCGCGGTCAGGGGTAAACAACCCCGCCATTCAGACAAAAAACCGCCTGGTTCAACCCCGCACTTGGCCGGTGCCGGTCACCAGCCATTTGGAGCTGCAGAGTTCTCGCAGGCCCATGGGACCCCGGGCGTGCAGCGATACGATGAATTCTTGTGCAAAGAAGATAGGATACCTGCCGTCAGTTTTAGATTATGTAATCATCGCCGGTCCCGTAATGCTCGATCATGTAATCCATGTCTTTGTCCCCCCGGCCACTGAGATTGACGAGAACGGTGCGCGGCTGTTCCGGATTGGCCCGGGCCAGACGCATGGCATGGGCCAAGGCGTGGGCGCTTTCCAGCGCGGGGATGATGCCTTCGTTGCGGCTCAGCACATAAAATGCTTCCACGGCTTCCTTGTCCGTGGCGGTGAAATAGCCGACCCGCTTGGTGTCCTTGAGATTGCAGTGCTCGGGTCCGACACCCGGGTAATCCAGCCCACTGGCGATGGAGTGCACTGGCGCGGGCTCACCCTTTTCGTCCTGCAGCAGATAACAACGAAATCCGTGGATGATGCCTTCCCGACCATAGGTCATGGAGGCCGAGTGGTCGCCCATGTTCGGGCCCTTGCCGAGTGGTTCGACCCCGTGCAGTTCAACGGCGTCATCAATGAAGCCGGAAAAGATGCCCATGGCATTGCTGCCACCCCCCACGCAGGCTGCGACGATATCCGGCAGGTTGCCCGTCATTTCTATAAACTGCTCGCGGGCCTCGATGCCGACGACCTGTTGGAAATCGCGCACCATCATGGGAAAGGGATGGGGCCCGACCACCGAGCCGATGCAGTAGACCTGGTTTACCGGATCCTTGACGTAGGCCGTGAGGGCGGCGTCGACCGCTTCCTTGAGGGTCCGCAGTCCGTGGGTGGCCGGAATCACCCTGGCCCCCAGAATCTTCATGCGGGCGACGTTGGGTGCCTGTTTGGCCATGTCCACTTCGCCCATGTAAATATCGCATTCGAGCCCGAAGTAGGCGGCGGCGGTGGCGAGCGCCACGCCGTGTTGCCCGGCTCCGGTTTCGGCGATGAGCTTCTTCTTGCCCATGTGGCGGGCGAGCAGCCCTTCCCCCATGCAGTGATTGAGTTTGTGGGCGCCCGTGTGATTGAGATCCTCCCGTTTCAGATAAATCTGCGTGCGTCCGAGTTTTTTGGACAACCGGGCTGCGTGGTATACCGGTGTCGGGCGTCCTTGGAAATGACGGCGAATGCGGCGCAATTCCTCGATAAAATCATGTGAGCGCGAAACCACTTCATAGGCCTCCCGCACTTCGGCCAACGGTGCCTCCAGTCCGGGCGGGACGAATATACCGCCGTAGTTGCCAAAAAAACCGGCAGCATCGGGTGAGGTGCGAAGGGATTGGGGGGTGGGCGTGGTGATCATGGGTATTTTTTGGATTCCGGGCGGTTCTAGGACCCCAGCACGGTAATACAAGAATACGCCCCCGGATCGCAGGATATGCGCAGAGATTGCCAATACGTGAAGAATAAACCCCGGCTGGACGTTCCAGCTTGTGCCTTCAGTTGCGGACCTGGCCGGTGCCGGTGACGAGCCACTTGTAACTGCAGAGCTCCCTCAAACCCATCGGTCCTCTCGCATGCAATCGATCGGTGGATATGCCGATCTCCGCCCCCAGGCCAAATTCAAAACCGTCGTTGAAACGGGTGCTGGCATTCCAGAGCACGGCGGCACTGTCCACTGCGGTTTGAAATTTCCGCGCGGCTTCCGCATCGGCGGTCACGATGGCCTCGCTGTGGCCCGAGCTGTCGCGATTGATGGTGGCAATGGCCGTCTCGAGTGAATCCACGACCCGCACGGCGAGAATCTGCGCCAGAAATTCGGTTTTATAGTCAGCGTTGGTCGCAGCCACATGGCGCACCCGGGCCGCATGCAGCATCGCAGCCGCGGCGGCATCGCAGCGCAATTCCACCTGGGCGGCGGCAATGAGGGCGCGGGCGGCGGCCGGCAGAAATGCTGCGGCCACTTCACGGTGCACGAGCAGTTGTTCCGCGGCGTTGCACACCCCCGGTCGCGAGGTCTTGGCGTTGACGATGATCTGCTCCGCCATGGCGAGGTCCGCCGCGCGGTCCACGTAGACAAAGCAGACGCCTTGAAAATGTTTGATGACAGGTATGGTGCTGTTTTGCGTCACAAAGCGGATGAGACCCTCCCCGCCGCGCGGGATGATGCAATGCACCAGGGTGTCCAGTTTTAGCAGCGTGGTCAGGGCGGCACGATCCGTGGTCGGGATCAACTGCACAGCGTCGACGGGCAATCCGGCTTTGGCCAGCGCCTGGGTGATCAGGGTGGCGAGGGCGGTGTTGGTGTAAAAACACTCCTTGCCGCCCCGCAGGATCGCGGCGTTGCCGCTTTTCAGACAGAGCATGGCACAGTCGATGGTGACATTGGGCCGCGCTTCATAGACGATGCCGATCACGCCGATGGGCACCCGCACCCGCCGCAGCACCAAGCCGTTGGGCCGCGTGGTTTCCTCCAGTAGTTCGCCCACGGGATCGGGCAGGCGGGTGACCTGCCGCACGCTTTCGGCGAGGAGTTGCAACCTCTCCGGGCTCAGGGTGAGCCGGTCGATTTGCGCGGCGGTCAGTCCGTTTTCCCGGGCGGCGGCCAGGTCGCGGCCATTGGCCGCGAGGATGGCCTCGGCCTGCGCGGTCAGCAGTTCGGCCAGATGCTGCAGGGCGGCATCCTTCAACGCCGTCGGCACCGTCGCCAGCACGAGCGAGGCCGCGCGGGCGCGTTGGGCGAGAGTGGTGATTTGGTGGTCGAGGTCGGCGGACATGGGGGACGTGAATTTCATGCAATGCCGCTCCGGCGCAAAGTCAAAATGTGACCTCCAGAGGGATCAAAACGCGAAATCATCACTCCGGATGGGGAAGTGTCACGCAATACGAGACACTCTTCCCGGGTGTCGGGGGCTGCGTCAGCTGTCTGAATGTGCTTACTCGAACAGTCGGCCCTTGTTGAAGCGCCAGACCGCGATGGCCATCACGCCGCCCGTGATGGCGGTCAGGATGCCGAGGATGGGCAACAGCTGTCGCAGTCCCTGTCCGGCCCACAGGACCGTGCTGAATCCTTCCATGGACCAATAAACCAAGGTGAGTTTGCTGAATTGTTGGATGAATTCCGGCATCAAGCTGATGGGAAACCAGGCCCCGCCGATGGCACTCATGAAAAGGATCAGGAAGGTCGCCAGGCCGCTGGCGGATTCCGCATTGGGGGAAATCGCGGCCACCAGCATGCCGAAGGAAGTGCAGGCGGCCGCGGCGAATACACTCACGACGAGCAGCAACCCGAAGTGCTGGGTGGCTTCAATGCCGAAGAGCTGCTGGCCGGCCATGAACAGGACCACGAGTTGGATGAGGCCGATACTCACACCGTAAAGAAACTTGCTCCAGAGGATCTGTGCCCGGGTGACGGGAGCGGCGAGCAGGCGTTGAAAAAGGCCCGCATCGCGTTCGCGAAACAGGGCGGTGGCTGACGCGCTCAGCGCAAAGAGCAGAAACTGCATGGCCCAGCCGCCAACGATCCGGGTCGCCCCGGGGCTCTTCACATTGGCTCCGACCACCTGCTCGGTTTCGATTTTGACCAGGCGTGAAAAGAAATCGGGACCGGGAGATTTTGCCGGGTCTGCATCACCGGCTGATCCTGCGTCACTCACCGGGGCGGGTTCGTCGGCATCGAGCCGCCGCAGGGTGAGGTCACCGGCCTCGATGTCGCGCTGGATGGTGTCGGCGTCACCGCCAAAACTGTCGGCAATGGCTCCGGAAATCCGTCGATTGAATTCCTTGGCCTTGGGCTTTCCCAGCAACTTGCGCGCACTGGCTTGCAGGGATTGTCCCAGCAGCTCCGGCACGTTGGAGAAAATGGTCTTTTGGAGGATTCCGTTGATGGTCTGGGTCTCGATGTCGTTGCGCGGATTGGAAAGAATCTTCAGGCGCAGGCCGAATTCATCTTCACGCACGACATCGGCAGGTATGACGAGGGCGAAACGGAAATCGGGGTCGGTCTCCTGCATGAGCGCGCGCAGATCCGCCTCGGTGAGGGGACGCGTGGTTTGATCGGAGTTCACGTGGCTCGTGATGACACGAAAGCTTTTCTCGGCCTTGAGCGCGGCAACCAGCTTGACTGCGGCGGGGTTGTCGCTGGCGTTGACCACCGCCAGGGGGAATCCGGTGGGACCGGTGTCCTTGCGATTGATGCCAAAAATCTGACCGAACAGATAGATCAGGGCAAAGGGGACGATGAACGTGAGCCCGACCGCGGTCTTGTTGCGGAAAAAATTGGTGAAATCCTTGCGGAGCAATACGAGGACAGAATGCATGGCGAAAATGGGTGCGGGTTGAGCTTTGATTTTTCAGACCGAGGTCAGGCGGATTGGCGTCGGGCGACGGGCTATGCCGCGGAGTTTATTCCCGCAGCGTCCTTCCGGTCAGGTGCAGGAACAGTGCCTCGAGGGTCGGTCGTTGACTGGTGAAAAGCCGGGCAGGCAGGGCCTGTGACTCAGCCAGACCATAAAAGTTCGAGAGTTTGTAGTCGGGCTGTGGACGAAACCGGTGCGTGGAATCCGTGGTCTGTATTTCACCGTGGGCGGTAAGTTTTGCGGCCAGAGCATCCGTGTCCGGCCCGGTGGGGAAACGGATTTCCTCCTCGAAGGGCAGTTTGGCGAGCAGTTCGTCAAGGGTGCCCAGGGCGTGAAGTTTGCCGTGATCAATGATGCCGATGCGCGAGCACAAACGCGTGGCCTCCTCCATGTAGTGCGTGGAGTAGATGATGGTGAGGCCATCGCGGTTGAGTGCCTCCAGATATTCAAAGATGGCATTGCGCGACTGCGGGTCGATGCCGACGGTCGGCTCGTCACAGAGCAGCAGCTTCGGGCGGTGCAGGAGTGCGGCGACCAGGTTGAGGCGGCGTTGCATGCCGCCGGAGTAGGTCTTGACGGGGCTTTTGCGGCGGTCGGTCAATTGCACGGCCTCAAGGGCGGCATCGATCCGGTTTTCCAGTTCTTGGCCACGCAGTCCGTAAAGTGCGCCAAAGATGCGCAGGTTTTGGTCGGCGGAAAGCTCCTCATACAAGGCGATGTGCTGCGGCACGAGGCCGAGATCCGTGCGGGCGGAAGCCCGGCCTCCGGCGAGGGACTGATGGTTCAAGGTCAGGGCACCGGAGTCCGGTTCACGCAGGCCCGCGACGAGTGACATCAGGGTGGATTTGCCGGCGCCGTTGGGCCCGAGGAGACCAAAGAATTCGCCCCGCCCAATCTCAAGGGAAACACCGTCCAACGCGGTGAGGGTGCCAAAACGCTTGGTGATTGATGTGAGGGTGAGCATGGCAGTGGGTTAACCGGTGGGAGACGAAGGCGGTTACGGCAATTGATGATTTATTTTCATGATCGGCAGCCGCTTACGCACGGTTCCAACCGGGGATCAGGGGTTGGCCCTCAAGATTGACTGGAGTGCTTCCACATGGGAGGTGAACGCCATGCGCCCTTTGGCGGTGGCAGCGGCGAAGGTCTTGGGGCGGCGGGCGATAAAGGCCTTTTCGATGGCGATATAACCGGCTTCCTCGAGGGTGGTCAGATGGGCGCCGAGGTTGCCGTCGGTGAGGTCGAGCTTGTCCTTGAGGAAGGTGAAGTCGACCTGCTCGCGTGATTTCAGGTTACACAACGCAGCCATGATCTGAAGTCGCACTGGTTGATGGATGGTGGAGTCGAGTTCGGGCATTGGGTTCGGGGAATTAACGCCAGAAATAGCGAACGTAAAACCCGCCGAGGATGAGCGAACCGCCGCCGAAGATGGCGACCCAGATCCAGAAGATCGGGAGGAAGAAAAAAAAGCCGATCATGAGCAGGAAAGCGAGTATTAGCCCGAGCCAAGCGAGATAAGAATCGAACCAAATGCCGGAGACGACATAGAGCTGGGCGCAGATAAGACCGAGATAGGTGAACAGTCGCTCCATGGTGGGGACAGGGCGCAAGATGGCCAGCCAGAGCAGCGCGAAAAAGATCAGAACAATGAGCACGCCGATAAAGCGCCGGTCGACCGGCGCACGGACTTGGCTGGATTGCCGCCAGCCAATGAGGAACGACAACAGGCCGCCGCCCAGGCACAACCACGGTGAAAAACGCTGCATGCCGACTGGGCCACCGAAGTGGGCGGCCATGGCCATTGCAATCCAGATGAGGCCCCAAAGCCAGAGGTGGTAATGGCCATGATGGGCGCGAAAGGCCCGCCGGGAAGATTCCCGACTCTGCGCAATGGCTGCGAGGGCCGCGGAGGCTTCTTCTTTGGTGAGGTGCATTGACAGATTACTCTATAACGCAGAGTAATCTGTCAATTCATTTCACAGTCTCAACCGCTGAACCAGTTAAAATCTTGTGACCGGATGGGGTGTGATATGTGATGGTCTTTGTGATGGCACCGATAGCTCCAAAACTGACGGCGACGGCACCGGTATTACTGGTCAAGGATGTGGTGGCGGCGGCCAATCATTACCGCGACGCGATGGGCTTCAGTTACGAGAAGTTTTGGGGCGACCCCGCTGCTTTTGTCATGCTGCATCGTGATGGGATGACGGTGATGCTGCGACAAGCTGAGAATCCCAAGCATGTGGTGCCCCATTGGACCGTGGTGGACAAACTATGGAACGTGTATTTTTGGGTTTCCGATGCCGATGCATTGCATGCGGAGTTTGTCGCACGTGGAGCAAAGATTGATTACGGTCCCTGCGATCAGCCTTATGGTTGCCGGGAATTTGGCACCCAAGATATCGACGGGCATGACATCGGATTCGGGCAGGCCATCGCACCCTGAGCCACCACGTTACCGGCGGCTGTAATACCTGTGGCCAGATATTGCACTGCGGACACCCGGGAACTGCGGTTTTGAGGTATCAAGGTCTGACGCCGTATCGGCATATCTGGGGCTGACGATCACATCGTCATTTGGGAGAGTTTTGGTTGTCTCGTCGATGCTTAGCGGTGCCTGATGTGGATTTTCTCTTTGACGCGAAGTGATTATAGCCCTTACCCTGTAAGGGAGAATGAGCCTGACGTTCATCGAAACACCACTGTTTACCAGCCTCGTCACGCAAATTACCGATGATCATCACCTTCGCCA
Organism: Cephaloticoccus sp.; assembly: GCA_021734075.1. Lineage (GTDB taxonomy): Bacteria > Verrucomicrobiota > Verrucomicrobiia > Opitutales > Opitutaceae > Cephaloticoccus. Next base: position 2,517 of record JAIPJW010000127.1, on the reverse strand, counting down.
ACTTCAAAACGACCTTCTAAAGGACCCGGAAAAGGGAGACCTGATGCCACGATTGCATGGCTTGCGCAAGGTGCGCATGGCAGTCGCCGGCAAAGGCCGTTCAGGGGGTGCCCGGGTGATTTACCTAAACCTACCTCAGCACCACGTCATCATCTTCTTTTACATCTATACCAAAGCCAAATCAGAGAAGCTCTCACCGGACCAAGAGCACCGCCTCCGAGGTGCTGTCGAAATCATCAAACGAGAATTTAGAAATGAAAAGAAAACCCATTGAATTCAATGCCGAGGATCTGGTTGGGAGCGTCGTGTCGCTTGCCAACCACTTTGCCGGCAAAGACAAGGTCACTTTGCGGACCAAAACCCTGCCTTTACCGCGTCCAATCAAGTCGCTGACGCCAGCTCAGGTGCGAGCGATTCGCAAGAAACTGAATGTTAGTCAGCCGGTATTCGCCGCGATGCTGAACGTCCCGTCAGTTACCGCTGCCAGTTGGGAACGTGGTCGCCGTAAGCCAACTGGCACCGCCCTGCGCCTGCTTGATATCGCGCAACGACATCCTGAAGTGCTTCTAGCGAGTTAAACATGAGCGCCTCGAAATGGTGAGAAAAACCGCTACATGCGCGGCCGTCCTGTTCGTTTAGCCTTCGCCTTTGGCCAACCATCCGCGATTACCATTCGGGCAAACCCCAAGTTTCCGGACGAGGTGCGGAGTGCCTTTTCAAAAGTCAAAATCTACCGTGTTTTGATCGGTCCAATTTATTCATGGACCCATCAAACCTGAATATCGCTCAAATCGCTCCAAAGTTCGACCGGGATACATGCTTTCATAAAGTCTTTCACATTTTTTTGCGTAAAAGTCTCCTTTAGATTCTGATTCCTTTCCTATTATAAGTATATACAAAAACCTATCCTTGATATATAAAATGACGTTTACACTAATTCCTGTTTTATCGGATATCAGGTATACAGACCTAAAATCGTCAATTTTACTTGTGACTGTCTCGGCCGATTTCATTTTTAAATCTGATTCGGCGCATAATTTGGACGTGTAATCATCAACCCACTGATAATGAGCATCATTCTGTGGGATTGTTTCCCTTAAGAAAATACCCTCAATGCGCGGCCCTTTGATATTAGCGCACGAACATAAAGTGAAAGCCAACAACAAATAAAACAAATACATGCGCATGATGTTATTGTTTTACGCTAACCTTTAGGAAGTTGGAATCCATCTGCTGCGGCAAAAGGCAGTGTTCCGAGTAATACATAAGCAATACCCAGAGGGCCCGAACCGATTTTATCCGCCGGCACGGGAGACCATTGTCTTTGAACCCATCTCATATTTGCACCATTGGCACCGTCTTTATTACCAAATTCTAGGTCATGCATTCCATGTCCCCAATCGCTGTATGTAAGAGCATCCTTAGTATCACGGTATTGCTCACTACCCCATTTAGGGCCGCCGAATGCCAGTAGGTTAGGAATAGCCTGTTGGGGTAATCCGATCAGGTTCCGCCCAATCGCGTCATCTTCGTTTTTGACCGCGTCCCTGATGGCCAGTCCGACGGTGTAAGGTTTGGAAACAATACCCATGACACCACCAGCAAAGTCGATCGCGCCGATTTGGAATAGACCAGCTGCCCCATAGCCTATCTGGGATACGCCGGATCTCATCGTGTTAGCATTTGCCGTGAGCATACCCCCGACAGTTGTGAAAATGCCAGAAACCAAGTCTCCAACGCGTCCCAGCATGGGTCCAACTAGAGGTAGGTTCTCCTGAATGGCATTTCCCAGTTTGGAACCCCCAGTAATCGCAGTGTTAGACCTTGTGGCATTCGGTCCGGCACCAAACCAAGCCAAAGCACCGACCAATGATGTATTTGTCGAGCCTTGCATGTCTACTTTACCATCTGCCCCAACGGTAATCGATCCATTGTCTATGGCAGCTTGTATTTTATTCAGAGCTATCTGACTAACAGTCGCCATCTGCCCAGCGATTGCACCCTCCGCGTAACTCATCCAATTTTGGTGATTGGCCGCATTGACACTGGCATCATGAAAATCCTCACCAGTCATGCCGTCTTCCTCGACCCAGTAGGCGTTCCCATAGGCATCCCAATGGGTTGATCCAAAGGAGTCCATGCCCAGATAATCCCACGCATTGACCGCATTGTTCCCGACGAATGAGTAGAGGTTGATACCGCCCTGTTCCTCGATGGGGTCGCGGTAGATGAAACGACCCAAACTTGGGCTGTAATACCTGTGGCCAGATAGTGCACTGCGGGAACCCGGGAACTGCGGTTTTGAGGTATCAATCTGCCCAGTGCATGAGGAGAATTTCGAGTTGGCGATCACGGTGGGGAGGGGTTCGCTACTCCAAATGTCACGGGCCGGGTAAAACCAGCCAGTTAGGGCCGGGTCAAAACCAGCCACCTTGAGAGGGTTGTTTACGCCGATGGCGAAGATCGCTTCGCCGAAGGGGTAATGAACCAACTTAAAGTGAGCATCCAACAGTCGAT
>JAIPJW010000126.1 GCA_021734075.1 Cephaloticoccus sp. | reverse complement strand
TTGAGCTGGGGATCGGTCACGGCTGTTTCCGCGATGTCGACCAGCAGTTCATCGGCGGAAAAATCGAATTCAAGCCTGCCGCCATGGGCAGTGCACAAAAGGACCACTCCGTTGGGCAGGACTTCGGGACGTTGGTGGCAGATGAAATTATAAACCGTCGGCGTGCGGGCCTCGTATAATTCGTAGTCATCGGTGAGCACGATATGACGCCCGCGGGTCAAACGCAGGGACCGCGTCCAGCGGGTAATGGCGGCATCGGCCGGGTAGGCGGCGGAAATATCGAGCGTCAGGCTGGCTGTCGCTTCATCCGCCTGATGCGCCAGAACCCGGGCGCTAAATTGTGGGCCATTTTCCTGCATCGTCCCGTTCACCGTGGGCAAATTGTGCCACTGCGACTGCATGGTCCAGATCTGGTAGCGTTCCGCGTTGAAGGTGCGGGCCGAATAGGTTTCCACGCCGAGATCAATCAACAGGGGTTCGCCGTCCAGATACACCACGAAGGACCCCACGTCGTTGTGATTGTGACTCTCATTGTTGTGTCCGCCCTTGGCGGCGAGGTAAAATCCGTTGGTCGTGCCCCCGGCATCCCGCGCAACAAACACCTGCAGGTCAGGGAGCCAAACGTCGCGCAACAACGGTGCTGCAGCCGGGGCGGTCTCCACCTCGGCCACCACTTGGAGATTGGCGATGAGGCGTCCGGGTGAGGTGATGAGGCCGACCCACGCTGCCGGATTGTGCTGATGCTGCCAGGCACCGAAGGCGGCGAGGGTTGGGTCCTTGATGCGTTGACCAAAGCGCCACACGAGCAACCCCTCCACGGCGCCGCGGGCTCCAGCATCGGCAAAATTGAGCAACCATTTCTCTCCGATGTGGGCGCGCATCACGTAGCGGGCCATTTCCTGCACGAGGGGTTCAGCGTAAAGATCGATTTTTCCGGCGGTGGCTGAATGCAACAACTCCAGACAGTCGAAAAGGCTGGCCCCGGCCCGGCCCCAATACGTCGGCCCTTCATCACAGCCCCCGTCGGCAGGATAAAAATCCACGAAGGCCTCAAGACTGCGCAGGATTTTATGCACGGCGGCTGTGCGCCGATCATGATCGGACTCGAGCAACAACACACAAGTCAGCCAGTTGGAATTGCACCAAGGATTCCAGTTGTTGATCGGGTCGGTGCCACGGTGCCAGCCCATCCACCAAAAATCATCACGTTCGAGACAGGGCGTAATGACCCGGCGATCGACCTCGAAGCGCAGGCGCTCACGCAACAGCGGGTGCACGGCATCAAGTTGCGTTCGCAGCAGCCAATCGATCCAAGCCAGGAGGGCAGCGGTTTCGGCGGCGAACAAATCGACCGTGGATTGCAGGTGATCCGGCAGACCGTAGCCCCGGGTTTGCATGCGCAGATGGGCGGGGAGACACCACGAGGTTTCCTCACAGATCAGCCAAAGGCCGTCCGCCACAGCCTCGGTGAACCGGCCCTGGCCTTCGAAGCATTCGGCGAACACCAGGCGGATCAGCTGCTGCCTTCGACCAAAACAGGCGGCTTGAAACTCGGCCCGGTCTCCGGTGCGGACATAGCCGAGCCACAGACTGGCGGGCAGGGCAGCCCAAGGTTGGACCAACATTTTCTCGCCTTCGGCGATCAGTGTGGCCCGATGGTGGGCCGGGACCTTGGCCCACGCCGACCGATCATTCGCCGTTGGACTTGGCTGCCAGTCGTCAGCAGAGCGCAAATGCTGGTGCAGAAATTCGGGGGGGTGAGGTCGCGTGAGTAGTCCACGAGACGGTGGCATGGGCGAGGTGGGGACCATTGCTGGAAAATTGTCGGAGTTGGAATGCGAAGCAAGCCCTGCACCATGTCTGCAGTTGCCCGATTGCTGCTTGCGTTAGTCAGCGCGGCTGCACTGCGGTTGCACAGTGATGTGCACCCGGGCCCTTGCCACGGGCTGATTGAAATGCCAGGCAAGCCGGGTCGGGGTGGCGCTTTCCTGCAGGACGCAATGCGTGAAAGTGAGGTCACCCGCTGTGGAATGGACCTTCACTTTAATCGCCGCGTCTCCATCGGAAAGGATTACCGAACCGTCCTCGTCCAGCGTCCATTCGGCATAGGTGATCAAGGCGGTTTCAAAACTTTGGGGGCTGGAGTAGACGACCTCGTCCCTGACCTCAACCCGACCTTCACCGGTGCGGTCATAGACAAACGTGCGGACAAGACGGGTCAGTGCATCCACCCGGTAAGCCTTTGTGAGGTCCAGCACCAAAAGGTCCCGCTGATCCGTAAATGCAGTCTCCTGCACGGTTGCATAGGCATGGCTGCCATAGCCGGCCCGATGCTCAGTTTTGCCCGGGACTTGGAGTTCCCCGGCGACCACCGGCACGGGATGACCAAAGGAATTGAGCAAGTCACCCTGGTAGCGATTGGGGCTAAAGGTTCGGTTGGTGTAGATCTCCAGTCCGGGATCGTAGAGGAGATATTTCCCCCCCAGAGCGACCGTGAAGGTGCCCAGGTCATTGTGGTTGTGGTTCACCCCATTGTGCCCGCCCTTGCAGGTCGCGGCCAACTTCACTGGTGCATCCTTACGCGGCCGGCAGATCAGAAACTGAACATCATCAAACCACTCTCGAATCGGGTGATCATACTGCAATTTGCAGGCCTTTTGGTTGTCCACCGTATGAAACATGTTCAACAGGACGGCCGTCACACTTTGCTTCTCCAGCTGCGCAAAGGGATTGAACTCCTCCGCCGTGGAACGAATGCGCTCCGGTTCACCATCCAGACAGTTGTTGAGCCAGTGGTTGAGCCAGTTCACCGGCTCATATATCAACTGACTGTCGGCAAAGGTGGGGAACAGGCCATCCTGCAATTCCATGCGCACGCCATACATGGCCATCTTGTTTTGCAGGGGTGCCTTCAGCCAATTAATCCGCCCGTCGGTGGCGGCCCGGACCAATTCACTGAGGGCCACGTAATTGCCGAAACCATAGGTCCAGTAACTCATACCCTCAGTATAAAAACCACTCGGCTCGAACCCTTGGTTGGAATAGCTGATCAGGTCGTCGACCAGCGCCAGATACCAGGCCCGTTCCGCTTGATCCTCCTTCAGGTGCAACGCGCAGGCCAAAATGCAATTCAGGCAAACCGTATTCCAATTGTGGGTGCAGGTGACCCACCAGTAGATGTCCTGTCCGGATTCGATGCGTTGGCGGAAGGGGGTGAAGATTCTTTTTTCAATTTCAGCGCGGAGCATCAGCCGCGTCGCTGGTTTCAACCGATCACCCAAAAGGTAATCGATGTCCGCAAACAGGGCTGCCCATTGACCGGAGCCCAGATCGATTTCAATGGTCTCGCCACGAAAGTTTCCGCCGCTGTCGTCGTGAGCCGGATGGACCCAAGTGATCAGGTCCTGGAATGCGCCCAGCTCCGCTTCGATGCGGGCAAGATACTCCCCTGATGGTTCGAGACATTCAGCGAAGGTCATCGCGATCAGCCGCTCTCTCACCGACTTGGCGGTTTCGGTATAAACGGCGCGACTGTCCCCCTGATAACTCTGCGCGATGAGATCATTGGTGATCCGCACCGGCGGAAGGGCGGTCAACGCGCGGGCGGACGCGAAGTAATGACGTCCCAGCGGATGCTCTTTCCACGGATCCCATTGTTGCCGGTGGTGCGAAGGTATCCCGAGATGGAAGGTCCCGGGGCCAAGCAGTGCCGCCATCTGACGCACCTTTGCCGTGGTCGGGGCGAAGTTTTCCCCTGTTGGCAGGTTAATGTTATGGTCACCAAATCCCATCGTCGTGTTGTTTGAATTGTTGCTTTACGGCCGGATGAATTTTTGCCCGGGGCAAGAATATCCCGGCAGGCAGGCGACCGTGGCCATGCGCGGGTTCCGGGGTCAGGCCTCAATTTCCATCCCGTCATAGGCCAGGGTGAAGCCCATTTCCACCGCCACATCCTTGAGGTCATCGTGGGGTTCGGCATGGGCCAAAGCCATGTGTGAGGCCAGGAGAGTGGTTTGCTCGTGGAAGATGCCGGCGGCCTGGAACTCGGAGATGGTTTCCTTGAGCATGGGGAAATTATGGTGTCCGGAGGTGACCGGATCGATTGGCCGCCGTCCGAAGGTCGCATCCAGGACGGCCACATCGATCCGGAATTGACGGAGGAATTCAAAGGTGTGGGGCAGGGTATACGATGAGTCCAAACCGTAGAAAACGGTTTTTCGGTTACGCTCGAAGACGTAATTCAGGCACATGTCCTGCATGATCATGTGCTCGGATTTATCGATGCTATGATTGCCGTGCACGGGAGTGATGGCCGTTTCGCCGATCCGGTAAGTCAGCATGGGCTCGAGGGTGTGACAGCCGACATTCGTTGGCTTTTCCCGGATCAGGAACCTGCCGGCGCTCCGGTCAAAGTCATAGGTGTTGGCGAACTTCAGCGCCTCAATCACGTAATGGGATCCGTGCACTTGCAACTGATGGGGCAGGGTGGCGGCAAACTTCAGGATCTGGAGCGGGCGGAAATGATCCCAATGGATATGGGTGATGAAGAGGTGCTTGATCGTTTCCGGCGCGATGCCGAATCTGGCCAGTTGATCCCCGTCGTAGAAATCTATCAGGAAATCCGGAAAGATCACCGCCTGGGCGGGGCGGCGCAGATTCCGGCCCCCCAGTGCCCGCACCCGGGGCAGCGATTCGAAGTCGTCGGCCAGATCATCCACCCGGGGGAAGTCACCGCCGGCCGTGCCTAGTAATTGGATTTTCATATTTCAGAGCATCGGCCCATCGGGTTCGACGGGTCCGGTTAAACGTGCGAGTTCCTCCAAAAGCCCGGGTTTGATTTCCATGATCCCACCTTTGCCATCACTTTGGATGATATCGTTGGTTTCATACAAGGTCATCCGGGAGAAAATGCCGGTTTTCCGGATGGTGGCAAACTCGGCGGCAAAGTCCCAGTAAGCGTAGCGCTCCAGGGTCAGCGGGACGTTGGCTTTTTTCGCCCGGTCGATGAACTTTTGGCATTGGGGGTCATGGAGGATGAAATCAATGGAGGTGTAGTAGGCGCGAAGGTTGATTTCATCGGGTTGGATTTCCTCCAGCCAGCGTTCCCACTGCCATTCCACGTTCATGGGATAGGCGCAATGCCGGGCCAGCGGGATCGGGTCGTGGAGCATCTCCACATTGAGCGTCAGATAAACTTTTTTGCCGCGTCGGCGGATGCGCTTCGCGGCTTCCCTGAACAACGCGGTGTAGGCATCGCCCCGAATCCGGGCAATCTTGGCCAGGTCCATCGCCGGTTCGCTGCACTGGCCATGGCGTTTGTAATACTCCGCCTTGATGCAGTCGTTGTAGCCATAGGCATAGGGCTCGTCCACATGGACCGAATGGCATTCGATCCGGTTTCCGATCAGCTCATAACCGTCATCCAGGGCTTTTTCGAGCCACTCCAACCAGTAGGCCTGCACCTTCGGTTCACAAACACAGAGGGCGCCATGCACGTATTCATCCTTGCCCTTGGCGATGGCAAAGTAGCCTTCCTTACCATTGGGATCGAGGGTGACGGGCCAAGTTTCGCCAAACCCATCGTCGAAATTAAAACCGGCCTGCAGGTGGGGATCTTTCGTGGGTGTGCTCCACACGGCCGAACCGGGTGTGGCACAAATCACATCGTTGTTTTCATCGTAGATCGCAATGGCGTTCATGGCCGTGTTGGTGAAGAGCACATCGCTTGCCGCTTTTCCTTCGCAACTCACCGCCACGGCCACATACCGTTCCTTGATGGCCAGGCCACCCAGGATGATGACCTCGATGGGGTCGCCGGCATGCGTGAGGGTTTCCGTCGGATAATCGATGATGAACCCGGAGGTGATGACATCCTTCCGCGCCGTTTCGGTGGAAGTTTCGAAAGTGAACTCTCCCGCGTATTTCCGGTAGTTGGCATTATCCGGTGAAACGTAGAGGGTGAGGTGATCCTTGCGGATTCGACTGGGGACCCGGTTCTGCTTGTAGAGCTTGATCGTGGAAATGGTCTGGTTGATTGCCGCCGGATCGATGTCCCAGGTGCGGCGTTTGATGCGCAAATCGGGATTCTCCAGCAGGAACTTGGATGCGATCATGATCTTCCCCCCGGTGTAGGGAATGCCGGGGTGATCCCGGGCTTCCCGGTAGAAGGGGGAGTAAGTCAACCAGATGCCCTGTTCCTGCGGTCGCATGACCGCGGCCGGTTCCAGTCCATGGGCCTTGGCTGCCTCGACGAATACCCGGCTGAACTCGGGATGTGGTTGGCCGTTACCACCGTGTTCCGATGCGAGGGCGCATGGTGATCCCAGAAATACCCGTAATCACGGTTACCGTAATATTGCATATACACCCGGGTGACGCCGGCCTTTTTCAGGCGGGCCATCATCTTATGCATGGTTTCTTCATGGAAGACATGCAGGGCGTCATCCGGGAAGTCGGATAGGGCGGACAGTAACATGGGATTGGTCTTTGCTGGGCAGTAAACGCACGCAGCGATTACTTACCCGATGATGATTCGGTAGAGGTTGGCGTCGGTCGTCCAGTTGTGTTCCGTCCCCTTGGAATGGGCAAAGGCGCGCGACATATGGAGGAGGATATCGTTCGTCTCCCGGTCTTCCCGGGCAAAAAAATTGGAGAGGGTGAGCAATTCGTGATCACCGCATTGACGTTCATCGATGAGGCTGACGGTTTCTGCCTGGAGCAAACCGGAGCCCGGGTCCACTTCGCCCAGCACGAAGGGATGGCGCGGACCATTTCCCCGCGAGTTTTCCGGATTGATGTTACCCAGCCAGAACAGTTTGCCCGAAGAATGATGCAGAAGCTGGGAACAGGAACTGGGGGAAAAGAAGGCCTTCCCGTTGGCATAGGTCCAGGGACGGGCGGCCGGCCAGGTCCGACCGCCATCGGTTGAGATGGAAAACCAGCGTCGGGCCGGGAGGTCAAATCGACCGTCATTGGATCCGCGCATGACCATGAGCAACCGGTGATCGGACAGCAGTCCGAGAGTGGGTTCTATGACGCCCCGGGTGGAAATCTCCTCATCGCCGGCAATTCGGCCGGAAAGTTCCCAATCGATTTTTCCGGAATCATTCCACGGGCCGATCAACACGGCGGCGTCGGTGAAGGTAAAGCTATGGGCGGGTTTGTGGTAATAGCCGTCTTCGCCCACCGGAGAGATTTGAACAGGAACAAGGATCTCGCCCGATGGCATGCAGAACGGCACGCAGGTCAGGTCACCCAGCATGCAACAGTTTCTTCCTTCCCAAACCCCGGGCAGTGGGTGGCTGGCGTCATACTCCTCTCCCGTTTGAATGATGGGCTCGTTGATCACCCAACTCCGCCCGCCATCCGTTGAAACCCGGTAGTAAGTCAGCCACCGGCGCATTCCATCAAGGGGATCGTCGTTGGGCCAGTAGGCGGAATTGTAGATCTGCACAAACCTATCCTGTTGTGGATCGCAGACTCCACTGCGGTATGCCATCTGGCGGGTGCCCGTGCCCTCCGGAAGGGTGGTTTGAATCGTTTCGCTTTTGCCCCAGGTTTTGCCGTTGTCGTCCGAAATGGAAAAACGCACCCGGTCGACGGAGTCCGAGCGGTAGATTTCCTGGTCGGCTCGCAGCAACGTGTTACCCTGGGCACGAGTGTAGTAACTCGAGGACAGCACCATGGTCCCCTCCCGGGGTGAGGTTGCAAAGACATCGCGCGAAACTTTGCGGGTGAAGCCCGGTGCGTTCATGTTAACCGCCACCTCGGGACATATCGGGCTTGGTGACAACGAGATTCACCGCGTATCTGAAGGTGAAGACAGTCATCTGGCTTTACTTCCTTTGGATCCAATCCCCTGGAGCTTGCTCCGGCTTGGTTTGCTGGAGATGAAATGAGTGGCAAATCGGAAGGGGCAAATCGGAAGGGGACTGGCCGTGTTTTGTTAGTTTTTTCTTGAACGCTGAAAAGTAAGACCGCATGAGAGGGAATGGCTCGGCGATTGCGCATTGAGTATCCCGGTGCTCTGCACCATGTGATCAACCGGGGAAACTACCGGCGCGACTTGTTTGCCAGTGAGGGTGCCGCAGAGGCGTTTGTGCGCACCCTTTTCGAAAGTGCCGGGAAATTCAGTTGGCGGATTCATGCCTACGTGCTCATGAGCAACCACTTTCACCTGGCAGTCGAGACCCCGGAACCCACTTTGGGCGAGGGCATGCACTGGCTGCAAAGCACGATGGCCACCCGTTTCAATCGCCTGCGGAAGGAAAACGGACATCTGTTTCAAGGCCGCTACAAGGGATTGCTCATCGCAGATTCCGCAGCCTTGGCCCGGGTGGTGGACTACATTCACCTAAATCCGGTGAGAGCGAAGCTGGTGCCGCCCGAACAGGTAGCGGATTATCGTTGGAGCAGTCTGACGATGCTATTGCGAGGGCCGCGCGCGGAAGCGCTGACCGCGGCTCATTGGCTGCATGCCCGGGGTGGATGGAAGGATGATAAAAAGGGACTGCAAGCTTACCTCACCTACTTGCAGCAAGTCGCCCAGGACGAGGCGGCATGGGAGCGCGAGGGTTTGGTGGGCCTGGCCAAGGGTTGGGCCATCGGCAGCCACGCCTGGCGTCAAGCCCTGGCCAAGGAATATGCCCGGCAGTCGCTGTCGACCGGCCTGCCTCGCGAAGAGCTGGTTGAGCTGCGGGAGGCGCGATGGACCCAGTGTCTGGCGGAGCATCTCACCAAGACCGGAAAAACGCTTCCCGATCTGATCACCAAACCCTGCAAGCGGGGGTGGAAGGTCGATTTGGCCAACCAAGTGCGGGAGTCATCGGGTGCTTCCATCGCATGGTTGGCCACGCAATTGCACCTCGGCGGAGCAGCCACCCTGCGCGGGTATCTTCATCAAGCCAAGCAGCGGAAAAACTAACAAAACACGGCCAGTCCCCATGAATCCCCCCGGCGGCAAATCATGCCTCGCGGCCGCTTATGTGATGACATCTTCCTCAGGAAACTCCTGCACTCCTTTGACGGGCCAGAAAACTGGGCCTTGCCGCAACTCCCGAAGTCTTCTCTGACCCTGGATGTTCCTCCGCCGTTATCAACCCGAGTATCCTGCCGAACTCCGGGCCAAGCTTCCCGATGCCAATTGACCTTAACAGCCCGTTTTGATGGGTGCTGGCGGGCTTGGACCTGATCTTCGACTTGTCATCGCGGTGAGATCGCGTTCAGTCTGTCCGTATGGGCTCCATCGCACCACAAACAAAATCCTCCCGCGCAGAACAAGCACGCGCCCGCCGTGCCGCTGCGGCCCGCCGGCGTCGTGCTGAAGACAAGGCGGACCTCGAAGTGGCCATCCGGCGCTGTGCCGATATTGATGCCGGGCGGGTGAAATTACTTTCCCGTGATGAAGTCTGGAAATCTTTGGGATTATAAGTTTACGCCCGGCGCTCAGCGGGAATTGATGAAAATCGGTCCGTCCGGCGCGGCGAAAATCAAAGCCTGGATGGATAAACGGATAAAGGGCGCATCCGATCCCCGCGCCTTTGGCAAAGCCCTGCGCGGCCCGCTCAAGGGTCTCTGGCGTTACCGCGTCGAAGATTATCGGCTGATCTGCCGCCTTGAAGAGGCCCGCGTGATTGTGACCGTCATCGCCGTGGGCCACCGCTCCAACGTTTACGAATGAAAACGATCATCAATCCGTGAATT
>JAIPJW010000125.1 GCA_021734075.1 Cephaloticoccus sp. | reverse complement strand
CTCAGCGTCACTCCATTCGAGCAAGTCCCTGTCGCAGAGCTTTTTGCCCCACGCCTTGCAACATTTGATACAACGACATTCACGGATGATATTCCTAACTTGTTCCAGAACTGAGGGTTAATTCCGGACACTCCTGATAGCCCGTATCACATGGGCGGTTGGTATTAAAGGTAGGGCGGTGAAATCGCCCGGCCTCACCGTTCGACATTCGCGGTCGGCCACGACGGGCCGACCCTACCGGCGCTGCCGCGCCAAGGGGCATCGGTAATGTTGCATGTTTTAAAGGTAGGGCGCGTGCGGCTCGCACCGCCGTCGCTCAACGAACCGGCACATCGTGCCAAATCCCCGGGCGCGGCCTCGGCACCGCCCTCCACCCAATGCACCGCGCGCGGAGCGCACGGTCCACCCTTTTTTGCGGCTTTTGTGCCTCTTTGCGGCAAGCCGGTTTGAGCCGGGACCTCACCCGGCGGCCATGCGCAGCACCATCCAGAAGGCCCAGAGGATCAGGGTCGACACGCCGAGACAGGCGACAAAGCCGATGGCGTCCACCTTGGTCCAGTGCGCGAATTCCCAACTGGAGTTGGCACCGAACAGCTTGGTGTGGTTGAAGCGGCCGGGATTGAGGCGGGTGGCCTCCATCTCGGCGAGATCGAGTTCCGGCGAGGCGGCGACCACGGTCTTCATCTTGCCAAAGAACTGGTCCGTGCGGGCCCGATCAGGTGCCCGGGTGAAGAGGCTGACAAGGATCAGCACCGCAAAGGGAAAGAGCCCGTCGTAGACGAAACGCGCCGCATTGCGTCCGCTCGGGGAGAACGAGGCGACATCCACCCCGACCTGGTCGAGCACCCACAATTCACTATGGAAGCGACCCTGCCCGACGAGCGGGCTGGTGGGATCCGCAGCCGTGGTCCGCACCACGGTTTCAAAAAACACCGGCTGCATCCGGCCAAAGGCCTCCACCTGCCGGGTCAAGGCCGGGCTGTGGGTCACGGCAGCGAGGTTGGGGCCGACCCACGAGGGCACGATGAGGTTGAGCACCGCGGAGACAATGACCGTGGCCCAGACCGCGGTCGGCGTGAGCCGGCGCCAGAAAAAGATCAGCAGGACGGCGGCGCCAAAGGGCACGTTGACGGTGAGGAGCAACTGCACGACGGAATAGACGTTGCTCATGTTGGCCGCGGCATAGACGCCCATCGCCAGGATGACCACGATCGCAATCTGGCCGGCCCGCACCATGCCGTGCTCGGTCGTGTCCGGCACCAGGTAGCGGTAGACATTGCGCACGAAGAGCGCCGACACCGCCATGGTCTGGGCGGCGATGGTCGACATGTTGGCCGCGAGCAAACCGGCCATCATCAGGCCCAGGAAGCCGGGCTTGAGCAGGAGCAACGCCATGGCGCCCCAGGCCGAATCGGGATCGGACAGCGTCCCCGCTCCCTGGTAGATCGCGATGGCGATGAGTCCGCAAAAGGCCCACAGGATGATCATGATCCGCTTGGCATAGGTGCCCGAAACCGCGCCGAAGCGCGCGGCAAACTCGTCCTTGGCGGAGCCCGAGACCGCCATGTTGCCGATGATGCCGTGGATCTGGATGATCGAGATCAGGAAAATGCCAAAGAGCTCCCAGCCGCCGATCGACCCCTGCCCGCCGCCGAGCAGATTGAACATTTCCTCCGGCACGCGCGCGGCCAGCTGGTCCCAGCCCCCGATGTGGGCCAGGCCGAAGGGAATGAGCATGCACGAAAAGATCACGATGAGCACCCCTTGGAACGCCTCGTTGATGGCGGCGGCGGCCAGCCCGCCCATCACGATGTAGCCGCCCACGATGAGGGAATAAATCAGGTAGTAGGTCCACTTGCCCGTGGGACTGTGAATCCATGAAATGTAGCTGTGCAGTTCCCCGCGTTTGTTCTGGTCCCGCAGTTCACCCAGTTTGCCCTGCTCCGTCGCGGTCAGAGGGGCGAGTTGCACCGCGGCTTCGAGCGCCTTCATCTCCCGATACCCCTCGACCGACTGACGCTCGGCGCTGGTCCACTGCGCCTCCGGTTTCACGAGCAGGGAGGCCGTGACCTTGTAGCCCACCAGGTTGCCGAATCCGATGATGACAATCACGGTCGCGAAGATCTGGAAAATCGCGTAGAAGCGCGCCAACGCCCGGCTGCCGAAACGATCCTCAAACAGGTCGGCGACGGTGACCAGGCGCACCCGGCGGAACCAGGGGTTCATGAACCAGTAATAAGGATTCATGAACAGGGTCTGCAGCGAGAGCCAGACGCCCGACGCGCCCTTCTGATACACGAGGCTGGCCGTGCTGACCGCGCCGTTGGCATCGGTCGCGTTGCCGAAATTCAGGAAGAACTGGTAGAGCTTGCCCAGTTTGCGGCCCGCGAGAAAGAAGCCCTCCTCGCTGGAGGTGGCGGCGGCGGCGCGGCGGCCGACATAGATGATGATCGCGAGATACGCGGCGATGACGCACAGGTCGAGGAGATGGAGGCTGCCGATATACATGGGGTAAGGGCCGGGTGAAAGGGGGCACGCCGGTGGCGTAGGGAAACATAGAACCCGGGGCCGGCAAAGCGAGCCTCCATCGGACAGTCCGTGCCGGATTGGGCCACGGGATTTCGCGGGCGGGATCAACGGCGGGTGCACCTGGCGACACACGCCACAGCCTGACGGGTGGGCCGTGCGCTCCACAAACGCGACGTGTCGTCCCCCATCGGATTGCCGCAAAAAGGCACAAAAGCCGCAAAAATAACCCCAAGGCACCACGCCTCTTGCTCGTTATCTTTATCTCTCTCTTTCTCCAATCCTCCCCGCGGATAGCGCGGATAAACCCGGATATATCAATCCGTGTGCAGAGCGGGACTCACGCCACAGCCCGACAGGTGGGCCGTGCGCTCCGCGCGCGGCATCGGCAGCACAACTCCTACGACAGCACCGCGCGCGGAGCGCACGGTCCACCGCAAACGCGCAACCGTTCAATAGGCGAAGCCCTATAGGCTGCACCAAGGTGCAGCCCTACACTCAATTCGAGTTCCCTTCGATTCCACTCAGGGCCATCTTGTCCGGCATCATGTCCGCTATAGCCTTGGCGGGGGCGGAAGCCTTGGCGGAGGCGGACATGATGGCTGGCGGACTGCCAAAGGGCATTGGGCAACTGAAGCGTGCCTATGATACCAACGTCCCTAACGCCAAAGACCTGTAGGGCGCGACCTTGGTCGCGCCTAGGCTGCACCAAGGCGCAGCCCTACGATTTTATATGGCCCGTATCACATGAGCGGTTGGTATTGAAGGTAGGGCGGTGCGGCTCGCACCGCCGCGGCTCACCGAGCCGTTGCTTAGTTCCACGTTCGTGGTCGGCCACAGCGGGCCGACCCTACCGGCGCTACCGCGCCCCTGCCCCATGCCAAAAAAAGCCCCCCGGCACGAAGACCGGGGGGCTTTGCCTGATAATGAAACCAAAACCAGTTTAGAAATCAAAGGTCGCCGTGAGGGTATACTGGCGCGGGTCAATGATGCGGTAGGCGTAGGTCGAGCCGTCATAGTTGACGCCGACCGGCTTCAAGCCGCCGCTCTCAAAGACGTTGGCAATGTTGAGCTGCAGCTTCATCCCGACGGTGTCGTTGAGGATTTTGCGGCGATAGGAAATCCACACGTCGGTGTAGAAGTTGGCATCGTCGTAGATCGGGCGGTTGACGTCGGAGTAGTCGATCACCGGCACACCGTTATATTTGTTCACGCCGCTCGCCTTGCCGTAATAGCCGATGACCGACTTGTCCTCCCAGCGCTGACTGCCGCCCGCGGTGAACCCGCGGAGCATGCCGTCCTCGAACGTGTAGCTGGTGAGGAAGGACCAGCGGTATTTGCGCTGACCCTGGGCCGACTGACCCTGGAGGTCGCGGTCCAGCGCGAGCTGCGGGGTGACAATGGCGCCGTAGTAGGCCGCGGGATTGGCAAAACCGGTGGCCGCCTCCGGGAACAGGTTCGACTGGTAACCGTAGGAGCTCATGAAGCTGGTCAGGTCGACATCACGCCCACCGGAGGTGGTGTAAGTGGCCAGACTTTGATACTGCGGCAGGAGGTAGTCGGCCGCCTTCGAGGCATTCCACACCGCCATGCGATCCGCCTCCCAGGGCAGGAACTCCTTCACGACACTGGCATACTTGGTGTCCTGCTTGCCGAAGGTGAACTTCATCGTCCAGCTGCGGGTGGGATTGTAGTTGATCTCCGCCTCGATGCCCTTGGCCTCGGCGTTGCGGGTGGCCCCGAGTGAATACGGCAGTGAGCCGTAGTAAGTGTAGGGCAGTTTCCATATCTTCTCCGCCGCAGCCCGCACCGCGTCTTCCGTGGCCGTGCTCAGGTTGGTGCCAAAGCCGACCGCCGTCGGATCCATGCCCATGTTGATCATGGCGATAGTGCGGGCGTAGTTCTGGAAGAGTGTCGTGTCGAAGTTGCTCGACAGACGACCGAACACGAGGGGCGCGGAGATGTTCTCGTTCTCGTTGCTGGCCTTGAACCAAGTCACGCGACCGAACAGCTTGTTGTCGGCCAGCGAGAACTGGAAGCCGTAGTCCTCACCCTTGCCCGTGGGCTTGGGCAGCGGGTTGCCGTAGAAGTCACCCAGGGCGACGGAGGGCGGGTTGAAGTTGTCGGACTTGTTGTAGCTGACGCCGAAGTCGCGCAGGAACTGGTGGAACAACGAGCCGTTGGCGGCCGGGCTGTCGATCACGGACCAGCCCTTGAAGGGACGGAGCACGCCACCCGCGGTGCGGGTGCGGCCCTTGAGCTCGTTGTAGGGACCCCAGCGGTTGAAGAGGAACTCGCGCTGGAACACGCCGTTGACCCACTTCTGCGCATTGGTGATCGCGGGTTGAATGACATTGCCGGCGGAGTCTTTCACGGCGGCCGTGCCGGTGTTGGTGACGCGGGCCTTGTAGGTGTCCTCGCGCCAGCCGAACGTGGTGATGAGGCGATCCTCCCAGAAGTGACTGGTGATCGCCCAGCTGACCGAGTCCACGATGCGCTGGTTGCGGCCCGTGCCGGCGTCGAAGTCAATGAACTCCGTGGTCACGCCGAGCGGGATGAAGCTGCTGGTGTCGTAGTTGTAGGCCGAGATGTTGCCGGAGTAACTCAGGGGTTGCCAGGTGCCGGCGTCGCGGCTGACCACACCGTAAGGATCGCCGGGGGCGCCCAGGTAGTATTGGCGGATCAGCGAGGTGGTGTTCATGTTGTAACCGGTGGGCGTGCCGTCCGCGTTGTTGTTGGGATTGCGCAGGTAGCGGTAGGTGGCCGTGTCGCTCGTGGCCGCCGTGTAGTGCAGGCGCTGGCGGGCGGTCGTGGTCATGTATTCGTCCTTGGACCAGAGCGCGAGCACCTGGTGGCGGCCGAGATGCTTGATCCAGCCGTCCTTCTGGGTGAAGTCGGGCGTCCACGCGAGCATGGCGCGGTAGTGGTCGTCGACCTCGTCGGCCGTGTAGCTGTCAGGATCCTGGTCGTAGACGTAGGGCAGGCCGAAATACGGATTAACCGAGCCGTCCACATTGTATTTGTTGGTGTCCACGTAGAGGGTGGCGACGTTGAGCTGGGCCACCGTGTAATTGGTGCGCTGGGCGTAGTCCTGCCGCATCATGCCGGCGTTGAAGAACAGGTCACCGGGCAGCTCCTGCTCGAACTCGACGTTGTAGGTGGTGTTCTTGGCCGAGCCAAAGTTCATCGAGTTGATGTTGACGTTGCGCCAGTCGTAGATGGCCGAGTTGGTCACGCCCGGGTATTTGTAGCCGGCGTTGCCGCCGATGACCCCGTTGCCGGTGGCGGACCAGCCGGCGGAGCCCATGACCGCGCGGGTGTAGTAGTCGGCCCAGGTCGGGTTGGCGTAAATGGCCGCGGTGGTCGGTCCGACCGAGGGATTGCCCGCGGGGTTGCCGGTCACGCCGAAATTCGGCAGGTAGCGGTAACCAAAGGTGGGCTGGAACCAGTTCACCAGCTGGCCGCCGTTGATCTGCATGACGCTGCGGGCCTGACTGGAAATGCCACCGATGCCGGGGACGTAAAGGATGTTGGGCGACGGCGTGCCGGCCACCCAGTTGGTGGGGGGATTCTGCAGGCCGAAGATGTTGAAGCCATTGTATTGGGTCTTGGCGGAATTCCACTTGGAGGCATCAAAACCCGGGCGCGACTCGATGAACGCGCGCAGGTCGTTGGCGTAGGGCGAACTGGCGTTGTCGACGAGCATGCTCAATTCCGCCCCGGTGTTGAGACTGTAGATCTTGTGGGTGGTGGGATCGTAGTAGGGCCGGCCGGCGGTGTTCCACTCGGTGACGTAATCGCGGGGCGTCAGGGTGTTGGGCCGGTTGTTCTTGTTGTCATAGCTCTCCACGTTGAAGCGGAGCGTGGTCTTCTTGAAGGGCTTGTAGGTGAGCGCACCATAATAGCGCGTGGTCTTGTCGGAGGCCGGCTTGCGGTCAAACCGGCGGTCGTCGTAGACGGCGGCGCCATAGATCGCGAGGGTGTCGTCAATCAGCCCCTGGTTGAAATTGACCGAGCTGCGGAAGGAACCGTATTGGTCGGTGCGGAACGAGACCTGGGCCGACTTCTTGTTCAACTGCGCCTGGGCCGTGCTCTGGTTGACGATACCGGCGGGGCTGCCGAGACCGAAGAGCATCGAGTTGGGCCCGCGGCTGATTTCGACCGTGGCCGTGTTGTAGGAGTCGAAGGGGAGCGAACCGATGGACGGATAATAATTTACCGCCGAGCTGGGGGAGCCGAGACCGCGCACGCGATTGGCCTGCGCGTTGGTGTAGGACTCGACCGCGTTGCCCTTGGTGCCGCCTGCGTTGACGTCGATCACGCCGTCGCCGCGCATGCTCAGGGTGCCGGGGGTGTAGGTCAGCGAGCCCTCGGTGTTCACTTCATAACGGAAGATGTCGTTGATGTCGGTGGAACCCGTGTCCTCGAACTGCTGCTTGTTGATGACGGAGATGGAGGAGCCGAGGTCGGACAGGTTCGTGCTCATGCGGCTGCCGGCCAGGGTGTTCGCGGAAAAATATCCGGAGTCCTTTTCGGTCGACACGGTGAACGGGGACATTTGGACCACCTCATCGGAGGTTCTGGCCGTGTCCAGGGTGACCTCGGCTGTGGTCGGAATGTCGGACTTGCGGACTTCAGGCTTGGCCGGGGTCCCGGTTTCCTGCGCCGAAAGCGGGACAATTAAGAGGAGGGCCAGCAACGACACCTGCAGGTGTCGGACTACATAATGCGGGATGTGGGTGTTCGGGGTCATGATGTGAGCGGGTGTTGAAATTACCGGAGACTGGAATCACGTGAGGCAGGTTGGGATATGACTTCACCAACAATGCTGACGGGGAGTAACATGGGTTTTGCTTGATCAGGGGTTGTGATGATGCAGGCCCTTGCGGGTCGCACGCTTTAGCATCTCCTTTCAAAAGGACCCCGGCTGAATATACAACGAATCCGTCCCTCAGACAGTCCGACACATCCGTCCACCTCGGGAACAAGGGCGGGGCAAAACGCGCTCCACCCGCGGCGACGGCAGTGGATTTGCGGACTGTTCGGCTGTGGTCCCTTCAGCGAACGCTTGCCAAGCAAGTTGGGTTGGTCCTACACCAGCGCACCCCGCAACCAGCACACCCCATGGCTGAATCCGTCCCCGTCAATCTCCCGGCTGCCACCAACGAATACGAGCGCACGCGTGTGCCGGATTCCGCGCTCAAGGGTCCGAGTTCCTTCTGGGGGATGTATGCCGGCGAGCACACGGCGGGCACCGAGTTCATGCTCGGTCCGCTGTTCATTGCCTGGGGTGCCTCCGCCCTCGACGTCATCCTCGGTTTGTTGCTCGGCAATCTGCTCGCCGTGTTGACGTGGCGTTATCTCACCGCCCCGATCGCCACGGACCTGCGGACCACACTCTACTACAAATTGGAAAAAATCTGCGGGCGCAAACTCGTGGCCCTCTACAATGTCGCCAATGGCATCCTGTTTTGCTTTCTCGCCGGGGCGATGGTGACCGTATCGGCCACCGCCGTCGGGGTGCCCTTCCCCGGCGTGCGGATGCCGACCTTCACGGATATCCTGCCCACCGGCCTGGCCTGGTGCATCGTCGTGGTGGTGCTGGGCGCATTGCAGACCCTCGTGGCGGTGCGCGGTTATTCGTTCGTGGCCCGCATCAGTCATCTGGCCGCCCCCTGGATGTTCCTGGTCTTTGTGGCCTGCGGGTTGACCGCCCTGCCCAAACTCGCCTCGCTCGAACCGTCACAAATCTGGACCGGCGTCGCCCTGGGCGGCAAACCCGGCATCGGTTTCGTCGGCATCATGCTCTTTGCCTGGCTCTGCAACGCCGCCATGCATCTGGGCATGTCCGACATGTCGATCTTTCGCTACGCCCGCAAACCGACCTACGGCTGGGCCGCCAGCGCGGGCATGTTGCTCGGCCACTATGTCGCGTGGATCTGCGCCTCCCTCCTCTTCGCGCTCGAAGTCCAGCGGCACGGCGAGTCCGCCTCCAATGCGCCGGGACCGATGGTGTTCGCGGCGGTGGGTTGGGCCGGCCTGATCTGCGTGGTGATCGCCGGCTGGACCACGGCCAATCCCACCATCTATCGCGCCGGTCTCGCCTTTCAGGGCGTGTGGCCCCGGATGTCGCGTTCCACCGGCACTCTCATTGCCGGCACCCTCGCCACGGTCGCGGGACTGTTTCCCGCCTTTGCAATGCGCCTGCTGGATTTTGTCGGCATCTATGGCACGGTGCTGGCCCCGGTCGGCGCCATCATCGTGGTGGATCATTATTATGCCCGGCGCTTCGGTCTGGTGCAAAACTGGGCCGAACAGACCCATGCCACCTTCAATATTGCCGCGCTGCTCGCTTGGTTGCTGCCCATTGCCGCTTTCTTCTGGCTCTACCTGCGCCATGACATCTTTCCCTCCTACCTGACCGTCCCGGTGTGGCTCACCTGCGGGCTGCTCTACATCCTCTTTGGCCGGACCCTCCTGCGCCGGCCCGTTGCCACCTCACCATGAAAATCCCCCGTGTGCTCGCGCTTGCCGCCCTGTTGCTCACCGTGCTGCCCGCCGCGCTCTTTGCCGCCGGTTATGTGGAGGACCACGTGATGAAAGTCACCATGCTGGTCGGCACCGTGCTCTGGTTCACCGCGGCCCCGCAATGGCTGCGCGGCGGGAATGATTGAACCGTTCCGGGGCCCGCTCCCGACGCGGGTGCATCAATCCGGCGGCCGGCTCAGGCGCCGGCCGGGAAACCACAGGCACGCAAACTTTTCTGCTCGGCGAAAGCGCGGCGCATCGCTGGGTCCAGTCCCGGCATCGCAGGCAGCGCGGCAGACGTGCCGTTGGGTTGCGCCCACGCAATCTGGTCGGGCGGCAAGGGCGTGATTGTCGCCACCTGGTGCAGCCCGACGATGAAGGCCGCGTGGCGCGCCGCCATGGCCGCCGTGCAGACGGGAAAGGCCGGGTCGTCCAGTTTTTGCCGGGCCGCGGCCATCATGAGCCGGCGCGTGGCATGCTGGTCGAGGACCGGCCGACTCTGCCGACCGGCCGGATTCTGATACCAGGCTTCATTTTCGTAGCTCCAGCCGGCCGTCCCCTGTGAACCCTCGATCATGATCACCGGCTCAAGGGCCCGGTGACTGACGTGGCTCACGCCGAACCAGAGCCTGACCCCGCGAGCCGTGCGGATGTTGACCACCGCGGTGTCGAAACTCTCGATGGCGTGCGCGCGGAACAGCTCGACATCCGCTGGTTGAAATTGG
>JAIPJW010000124.1 GCA_021734075.1 Cephaloticoccus sp. | reverse complement strand
GGGTGATTGGGCGGCTGGGAATCGAGGCCCTGATCACCCAAGCCTTCACGCCGGAATTCGCCGGTATCATGGCCGGGGATTTTCTGCCCCTGTTGCAGCGCAAACTTCCCACCCTGAAGGTGCTCTATGTGGGGGAGAATTGGCGGTTTGGCCGGGGCAGGGAGGGCGACATACCGATGTTGAAACTTGCCGCGGGCAACCTTGGCCTGACGGTGGTCAGCACTCCCCGGGTGCGTTTTGATGACGAGGGAATCAGCAGCACGCGGATTCGCTCACTGTTGCTGGCCGGAGAGATTGAGCAGGCCAACCTGCTGTTGGGCTACAACTATTTTGTCACCGGCCGGGTCATGCCGGGCAAAGGTCTGGGCAGCAAAATTGGCTTTCCCACGTTGAATCTGAATTGGTCACCAGAGTTGACGCCCCATTTTGGGGTTTATGCCGTGCAAGTCCGTCGTGAAGCGACGGCGGAATTCCTGCCCGCGGTCGCCAATTACGGGGTGCGGCCAACCGTGGAGACCGCCACGGAACCCCGCCTGGAGGTGCATGTGCTGTCCGATTGTGATTTTGGTCCGGGCGACGAATTAACCGTGGAATTGCGCACGTTCATCCGAGCGGAACAGAAATTCAGCGAGGTGGGTGCCTTGCAGGCGCAAATTGCGGTGGATCGGGAGACGGCCCGGCAATGGTTGGCGAAGAACCCATAACGAAAATGCCGCATAACCAACAGGTTGCGCGGCAAAAATGGTGGACCCTACTGGGCTCGAACCAGTGACCTCTTCGATGTCAACGAAACGCTCTAACCAACTGAGCTAAGGGTCCAAAATCGAGTCGGGAAGTAAGCACGAGGCCTGCCCCGATGTGCAAGTAAAATTACCAATTCACCCGGACCGGATGACGGTTCGTGGATTGGCTGCACACATCGCTTGAAAGGCGCCGGATTTTTGTCCCGTATGCTCGCATGCTCCAATCGCTTCGCATTCGCAATCTCGCCCTGTTGGAAGAGGTCGCGCTTGAATTCGAGGCCGGCTTCACGGCGGTCACGGGTGAAACCGGCGCGGGCAAGAGCATATTGCTCGGGGCCTTGAGCCTGCTCGCAGGGGAAAGAGCGGACAAGACGATCATTCGCCAGGGAGCGGACAGTTGCGAAGTGGAGGCGAGCCTCTATCTGGCGGCACCGGCGCGCATGGATGCATTGCTGGCCGGATTGGACCTGCCGCCCTGTGAGGACGGCCTGTTGATTCTGAAACGAAGCCTCGCCCGGGAAAAAGCCCCCCGGATCTCGGTCAACGGCAGTCTCGCCACATTGTCGGCGCTGCAACAGATCGGCGAGAGCTGGATAGATTTTCACGGACCCAGTGAGCCCCGCCGCTTGTTGAAGGACAGCTGTCAATTGGAGCTGCTCGACCTTTACGGCCGCGCGGCGCCACAACTGTCCGTTTATCAAACAGCCTATGCGCAATGGGTGCAGTTGGTGGCCGAGCAAAAGCGGATCGGCAATGAAACCAGACTGTCGCCGGCGCAGTTGGATTTTCTGCAGGGCCAGCTGGCACGGCTGGATGCCCTGGAGCTGACCGAGGAAGCCATCGGGACACTGGAACGTGATTTTCATCGGATGACCCAGGCGCAAACCCTGATAGAACTTGCCTCGCGGCTGGCCGAGGGACTCAGCGGCGAAGACGGCGCGCAAAGCAAACTGGCCGGGGTGCTGCGCGAGGCCCGGCAACTGCAGGAACTGGATGCCGAAAGCACCGGCCTGGTGGAACGACTGACGAGTGTCTCCGTTGAACTCAATGATCTGGCCGGTGAGGTGACCGCGCTGGCCGAGCAGCTCCAATTTGATCCCGAGCAGGCGGAGCAGCTGCAGGAAAACATGAACGCCTGGTTGGACATGAAGCGAAAGCATGGCGGTGATCTGGCCGCGGTCATCGCAGCGCGGGATGACATGCGCCGGCAATTGGCAGAGCAGGGTGATCTGGAGGGAACGCTCCTCCGGTTGGAAAAGCAGGCGGCGGTGGCAAAGCAATCCGCCGTCAAGGAAGCCGGGATATTGCGGGCGGGCCGGGAGAAGGCCGCGAAAGCCCTGGGCAAGGTGGCAGCCAGGACGATTGCCCAGGTGGGTTTTGAAAAATCCGAATTCCTGATCCGGATCGTGCCCCTGCCGGCCCTGGGGCCCACCGGGGACTGCGGCGTGGAATTTATGTTTTCGCCAAATGTCGGTGAAGCGCCCCTGCCGCTGAACCGCATCGCCTCCAGCGGTGAATTGGCCCGGGTGATGTTGGCCCTGAAGTCCGTGCTGGCGGACCTTGACGGGGTGCCCTTGCTCGTCTTTGACGAGGTCGACGCCAATGTGGGAGGCGAAATCGGCAGCGTGGTCGGACAAAAAATGGCGGAGATTGCGGGCAGCCATCAGGTGCTCTGCGTGACCCATCTGCCCCAGGTGGCGGCCAAGGCCACGTGTCATCTGGTGGTGGCCAAGGATCAATCCAAGGCACGGGCCGTGGTGACGATCATGCCGATCCAAGCCAGTCGCAAAAACCGCATCAGTGAAATTGCCCGCATGCTCGGCGACCGCAACGCCGCCAGTGCACAGGCGCACGCGGAAAAGTTACTGGGAGCCGCGACTTAAACGTCCGTCAGGGCGCAAACGGTCGCGACGCGCTCAATGGCCCGGAGCAGCAAGTCAGGCACGGTGCCGGTCAGCTTGATGTGTCTGGTGGCAGCGGGTTCCAAGCGACCGAGACGATTGGCCACGATCTCAGCATTGTGGGCGTCCGACACGAGTTTCACGGCCTCGCTTTTGCCGACACATGAAACGATTTTCTGCATAAGCTGCTTCTTGGTATCCATACCCGCTTATATGGGCGGCCCGGGCAAATTGTCGAAAGCGAATTTTAAAACCGGCTGAGACCAGCTTGCGGGAGGACATCGAGCCCGGCGAACGAGGGGGCCTACTGGCGCAAGCCGGAGAAGCTCCGCCACTGGTTCAGTGGTTGATTGGCCACGGCAATGATGACCAGTTGGCTGATAACGAACACGGTCAACCACCAGAAGGCGGCATCCATGAAGCCGTAGCTATGGAGGCCCACGCCGAGCATGTTGGTGCCGAACCAGCTCCAACTGGTGACAATATTGCCAAAAACCGCCAACCCCATGAGTCCGCGTTGCTTGACCAAACCACCCCAACGGGCGTGGAGGATGAGGGCGTTCCACAGCACAATGATGAGGGCGCCGTTTTCCTTCGGGTCCCAGCCCCAGAAGCGACCCCAGCTTTGGTCGGCCCAAATGCCGCCCAATACCGTGCCGATCAAACTGAACAGGGTGGCGAAACAAACAATGCCATAGACCATGCGCGTGAGGGCATCGGCGGTGGCCTGATCGAGGGTGGAGGTAAACCGTCCCCGCAAGATGTAGATCAAGGCGAGGAAGCCGGCCAGGTATGTGGCGGAATAGCCGATGGTCACGACGACCACGTGGGTGCCCAGCCAGAAATTGGAATCAAGCACGGCGCGCATCATTTCCAAGGTATCCCCGCTCAGGGCCAGATGATGGGCGATCAGCAGGGTGGCAAAGCCGACCAGACCCGCGGCGACGCTGCCGATGGCATTTTTGAACATGGCCTCGAGGACCAGGCAGAGGCCGACCGCGCCCCAGCCGACAAAGAGGGCGGAGGAATACAGGTTGGTCACCGGCGGTCGCCCCTCGAGCCACATGCGGGTGGCGATTCCGACCGTGGTGGCAAGAAAGGCGAGGGCAATGAGCCAGAAGGCGGATCGACTCAGCAGGTCGGGCCAGCGCAACCACGACAATATGGCCAGGATGAAGGCCAGCACATACAGCACCATGCTCGTGTAGAAGGGCTCGGCGTTATTGAAGCGCACTTCCGCGTCGGTTTTCTGCAAGAGTGACGGGAAGCGACCTTCCAGTTCCGAGCGATAGAGCGCCACCACCTGGTTGAATTGCCCGGGCTGGTCATGGCGCCAGGCATGAGCCAGGCCGGCATAGGCAAACACCGTGGAGTCAACCTGGCTGGTTTCAAATGACTCCAGCAGAGCCAGACCGGTCGTATGCCATGCCGTTGGGTCTTCACTCCCCAGATGAGGCGGGACGGGCAGAATCTGGCTGCTGGAGGACATGCGGTCGTAGCGTTGGCCCATGGCGATCATGGCCTGGAATGTTTCCTCGGAATAGGGCTGGCCCTTTTGCTTGGCCCGCACCGCACTGATCCCCGCGGGGAGGGCGGCTTGGAAACGCATCAGCTCGCCCAGGAAATCCTCCGCGTCGGGCAGCACGAGGGTGTGTTTCAATTCATGGTAACGCACCAAATTGAGGTGCAGTTGCACCACGGCGCGCTGAAACGAGGTGCGTTTTTGCGCCTCGATCGGCTGGGCGAGTTCCGACTGGCGCACAAATTCGGAAATGCCGCCGGCCAACTGTTGATAGGAAAACCGCTTCTTGCCGTTCCCCTCCTCGGGTTGGAGTTTGAACAGCGCGAGCACCTCGGGATGGACGATTTCAAACGTGCGATAGGCATCAGCCTGGTCGGCATGGAAACAAACATCCAGCAGCCATCGGACCGGGGTGAGCTTTGCCCCGTCCGGTGCGATCACATTCTGGCGACCCTGAAATTGCAGGAGGGCACTGCGCGCCACCGTGTCCAGGGGCTTGATCCGTCCGTTCGCCAGCACCGGCAAACGACCGAAACCGTCCACGGCAAAGGCCGAGGGTTGACGGGGGGAAAGCAAGGTGCTGCCCAGCCACACCATCCCCAGCAACAGGACAAGAAAAGGGAGGTTCTTTTTCATGCGGCGGCGCGGCGGTTGGCACTGAAACGAAAGAGGGAAATGCCGAACTGAATCAGGAGGCCCAGCATCATCATCACGCAGGAAACATAGGGCAGCATCCAGCTGGGGTTGTGCACGACTTGGAGAATGGTGGTGTGATCCCCCACATAGCTGGCCTGATAAAAGGTGAGCCCCGCGTAACGCAGCGGATTGTTCATGTAGATGAGCACTTCACGATCCTCCCGTCCGTCGGGGGTCATCAATTTGATGCGGCTGGAAAAGTTCTTGGGAATGGCGGTGCCGGCATACACGTCGTGCCGGAAATCCAGCAGCTGGAGCGAGAAGGGCTTGTAGTTGCGGGCAAACCGGAGCGACAGCGCAAAAGTGCGACCGGCATAATCAAAAGATTGCGGGCGGGTCACCTGGGTGGAGACCAGCCACGTGCCCAGGGAACCCTCCGGGCCGATCAGCTCGACAAAGGCGGCGGCGAGATTGCGCTCATCCTGCTTGTAAGTGAGCGGCAGGGGAGTGGCGACGACGCTCGGCCCGATCCCGACCGTGGCTGGCGTGGCCGGCGCATCAGGCATTTGATTGCGCATTTGCAGGGACGCATTGGGGAAGTAATCCCGCACCACCACGCGAAAGGGCAGTTTGGGGTTTTGGACCTCCACCAGGCGGGCGAGCAACCGGTCCGGCACGGCCACCACATCGTCGTAATCCGGATTGGTCGTGTCGATGATCGCGAGTTCACTGTCGCGATAGCTCTCGGAGTAGTTCTTCGTCTGACCTTCATCGAGCCGCATTTGATATTCTTCCTGCCAAAGGCCACTGAGCAGTTCGCCCACCAAAAGCAGGATGAGCCCGGCATGCGTGAGCTGGATGCCCGACTTGCGCCAGGTCAGCTTGAAACGGCTGATATGCGCGGTGAGGAGGTTGAGCAGCAGCAAGGTGCCGATAAAATAGCCGCCGGGGAAAAGTGGCACGGGTATCTGGGTGCCGGGAATTTTGCCCAGGACAAAGAAAGTGCGAAAGAAGTGCTCCTGCACGCCCCAGACTCCAAGCTGCACCTGTGCGAGCGTGGCCCAAAAGACCAAAATGATGGAAAGTGCGAGCAGCACGACCGTGAGCTTCAGCGAGACGAAAAACTCGACCAAGGAATGCCAGAATTCACGCATGGGTCAGGGAGCTTTGACGGATTCAAGAAAGGCCACAAAGGCCGGTTTCTCCCTGGCGACCAGTGCGGCGGGACCCATGAGTTTGAAAAACCATGTGTTGCCCTGATAACTGACCAGTCCGCCCAGGATGCGCATGGGTTCTGCCAATTGTGGGTTGGCCAGATC
Organism: Cephaloticoccus sp.; assembly: GCA_021734075.1. GTDB lineage: Bacteria > Verrucomicrobiota > Verrucomicrobiia > Opitutales > Opitutaceae > Cephaloticoccus. The sequence continues at coordinate 3,914 of JAIPJW010000124.1, read as the reverse complement.
GACAAATTTCAAAGTCAGACCCCGGGCCTCAAGCTCGGTGAAAAGGCCGGAAAGTTCTTCCATGGTCAAAGGCGGGAGCTGGATTTGCCCCCGCCAGCGATTGACGTTGGCAAGATCGCCACCGACATCGCCGGGAAAAGCCGTGATGGAGAGATCGGCGGTGGAACCGTCGGTTCCGGTGATCAGATAACTGCCCCGGCGCATGGCCGCGGGCGCCTGGACCTCCCAGTCCGCAGGCGCAGTCCAAGTGAGCCCGGCGCCCGATGCGGTCGGCACACTGGTCGAGGCCATATCCGGTTGGCTGGGCGTGGTCGCCGGGGCCGGCATGGGGGTCTCCTTGGGCACGCGATAGGCCGCTACTCTGGCCTCGCGGCAGGACGCGAGAAGCAGCAAAGCAGCGAGGATGGAGTAACTGGCAGGGCGGCGAGGCATGAAAGCAGAAACCAATCGGACAATGGCGCAAAACTTCAACCCAATCCGACCGATTCCGGGGCAAAATTTCACCCGGGTGGATCCGGCTGGACTCTTGCCTCAGCCCGGAAAGCGGCAAAAACTGGGGCATGCAATTCACCCCGCTGGGCGATACCGCGGTCGTTATCGAGGTGGGAACGACAATCAGGCCCTCCACCCCGGAGCGGGTCCGCAACTTGACTGAGGTGCTGCAGGCGGATCCCCCTGCAGGGGTCGTCGACCTAGTTCCAGCCTACACATCCATCACGGTTTTCTATGATCTGACCAAGATTGAGAGTTACGAGGCCTTGTGTGCGAAATTGAAATCGAGAACCCGTCGCGTGAAATCCACGCGCAGGGGCAAGCCCCGGACGGTGAACCTGCCCGTGTGTTATGGCGGGGAATACGGTCCGGATTTGGCGGTCGTGGCAAAAGGCGCCAATATGACCGAGGAAATGGTCATCACCTTGCACTCCCGGCAGGAGTATCTGGTGCAGGCCGTGGGATTCATGCCGGGTTTTGCCTATTTGAGTGGTCTGCCGACCAAACTGCACACGCCTCGCCTGGCCACCCCCCGCACCCAAGTTCCGGCCGGCAGTGTGGGGATTGGCGGCGGGCAGACCGGAGTTTATCCCATCAAGTCACCTGGAGGATGGAATCTGTTGGGGCGCACTCCGGTGACTCTGTTCGCACCCGATGCAGCGGAGCCGGTTTTGTTGCGGGTCGGTGACACGGTAAAGTTCAAGCCGATCAGTCCAAAGGATTTTGTCGCATGGAAATAACGGTCATTCGTCCAGGCATGCTCACGACCGTCCAGGATTTGGGCCGCCGCGGGTTCCGTCACACCGGATTGCCATTGGGCGGCGCCATGGATGGATTGGCCATGCGGCTGGCCAACCTGCTGGTGGGCAATGAAGACAATAGTGCCGGGTTGGAAATGACCCTGACCGGTGCTGAACTCGAATTTGGTGATGATGCATTGGTGGCAGTGACCGGAGCGGATATGGGCGCCTTGCAACCAGGCCGGCCCCAGGTCGTGAAGGCGGGTGAGCGCCTGCGCTTTGGCCCGGCCCAAAGGGGTTGCCGCACCTATCTGGCCGTGGCCGGGGGCTTGGCGATTGAACCGGTGCTGGGGGGGCGCGGGACAGACCTCCGGAGCGGCTTGGGCGGCCATCAGGGCAGGGCGATCCAAGCGGGCGACACATTAAGGGCGCATGATGCGAAGCGGAAGATCACCGGGCGTTGGTCCGTGGGGCGTTCGCTCATACCCGCGCACGACGACTTTTCTGAAGTGCGGGTAACCGTGGGCGCCGCCGCGCCGGAGTTTTCCGGGGATTTCAACGCCGTTGAATTCGCGATCAGTCCGAAATCGGATCGAATGGGCATACGTTTGGCGGGACCCGCTTTGGTGCGCAACACGACCCGGGAAGTGATCTCTGCGGCCGTAGGTCCCGGCACCGTGCAGGTGCCGCCGGATGGCGCGCCGATAGTCCTGATGGCCGACGCCCAGACGATTGGGGGCTACCCCTGCCTGGCCCATGTGATTCACCATGACCTGCGCTTGCTCGCCCAGGCACGCCCGGGGGACAAGGTGAGCTTCGTAACCGTCCCATTGGCGGAAGCGCACCGGCTTTGGCGGAAAGAGGAGCGTGACCTGCACCTGCTGCAGGAGGGTTTGCGCCACAGATTCACATGAAACGCATCGATCTCAATTGTGACCTGGGTGAGGGCGGAGAACACGATGCCGAACTGATGGCCTTGATCACCTCGGCCAACATCGCCTGTGGCGGCCATGCCGGGGATGACGAAAGCATGCGGCACACGGTGCAATTGGCCCGGTCACACGCGGTGGCGATCGGGGCGCATCCCGGGTTCAAGGACCGGGAACATTTTGGGCGTCGCGAATTGCCCGTATCACCCGACGAAGCCTTTGCACTGGTGGCAGAGCAAATCGAGAGCCTACGCCAAATTGCGGCGATGCACGGGGCAAAACTGGCGCATGTTAAGCCACACGGGGCCCTTTACAATCAGGCGGCGCGCGATCCGGCACTGGCGGACGCGATTGCCCGGGCCGTGGTGGCGATTGATGCCCGAATTGCGTTGTTTGGTCCGGCGGGGAGCCACTTGATCAAGGCCGGCAACAGGCATGGACTCAAAGTGGTGAGTGAAGTCTTTGCCGATAGAAATTACCGGTCCGATTACACGCTGGTGCCACGGGACGATCCCCGGGCCTTGATCACTGATGGCGCGGTTGCCGTTCGCCACATTCTTGCCATGGTGAGTGAAGGGGTGATAATCACGGTGGAGGGGAACCGATTGCCGGTCGTGGCGGATACGGTTTGCGTGCATGGAGAAACCCCGGCGGCCATGACGATATTGCAGGGTTTGCACCGATCGCTTACGCAGGCGGGGATTGAAATTGCCCGGGCTGACACCGGGGACCACCCATGAAAAAAATACTGCTGACAGGTTTTGAGCCCTTCGGGGGCGCCAGGATAAATCCGACGGAATCAATCGCCCGTCAGCTGCATGGCATGGTGATTGGCGGCCACGAAGTGGTGGGCCTGGTCTTGCCCTGTGTCTTTGGGCAATCGATCCGAGTGTTGCGGCGCCATATCCGAGCGGTGCAGCCGGTGATGGTAATCTGTCTTGGCCAGGCCGGTGGCCGCGGCGCCATCACACCCGAACGGGTCGCGATCAATGTTGATGATGCCAGGATCGCGGACAATGCCGGAGCCCAACCGATCGACCGACCGGTGGTGCGGGGTGGACCCGCGGCGTATTTTTCCACGCTGCCGATCAAGGCCATGGTGAGTCGCCTGCAGGCCGAAGGAATTGCCGCCTCCGTGTCTGCCAGTGCCGGCACGTTTGTCTGCAATCACGTATTCTACGGATTGATGCATGCGCTGCGCGATCAAGCTGCGATTCGCGGCGGGTTTATCCATGTCCCGTGGCTGACCAAGCAGGGCAGGCCCGGCTTGAAACTTGACACGATGATTGCGGGTATCGTCCTGGTGATGGAAGTGGCGACCAGCCGCCGACGGGACATTCGTATCGCGGGCGGCCACATTCACTGAAGGGCGCGAACCGGAGTCGCGCTCAATGCATCGCGACAACCTGGCCTTCGATGGGAGTGAAGGCGGCCACGATCTTGCCCAGAATATTGGTCTCATTCACGGTCAGATAGTCCTGACGGCGATTATTGAGACCGGTGGTGCGCCAGCCATCCTTGGTTTTTGCCACCAGCACGTGGGCCACGGTGTGGTTGCCTTTGCGAAAGACCACCGACATCCCGCGACTCAGCTGGGTGAAGGGAACCGGGGTCACGACCAGCAGCGTGCCACTGGTGTAGATGGGCAGCATTGAATTGCCCTTGCCATGGAGCACAAAGGCTCCGGGTAGGGTGGCAGCCATGCGGGATGCAAGTTTGATGGCCTCGGAACGGGTCCTCAGTTCGGCCCGGG
>JAIPJW010000123.1 GCA_021734075.1 Cephaloticoccus sp. | reverse complement strand
CCGATGCGCAGCAGCGCACGCACGTGCAGCCAGGATATCTCCCCCAGCCAGCGCACATTATCATTCCTCCCCGGCCACTCCTTGCGAACCTCGGAACGATTTTCGAGCCAAAGCCAAAGGCCCATCACCGTGAGGATACGGGCAGCCAACGTGGCCCAACCAGCCCCTTCCAAGCCAAGGGCGGGCGCACCCCAATGGCCGTAAATTAATATCCAGTTGAGCAACACATTCAGTCCCACCCCGGCGAGGAGAATGCCCATGGGTCCCCAAGGGTGGTTCACCGCCTCGCTATATTGCCGCAACACTTGGAAGATCAACGTCGGGATCAGGGATATGGCGATGAGCTGAAAATACGGCTCGATTACTGCCACCACTTCAGGGGGTTGTCCAAAATGGTCCAACCCTAGTCCGGTCAGCATCATGAGTCCGGCTCCCAGCACTCCGACGACGAGGGCGAGCAACATGCCGTGGCGCAGATACTGGGAACAATCGCGGGGCTGATTGGCCCCATGCGCCCGGGCCACCAGCACCGAGACCGACAAAAGCACTCCAATGCCCACGATGAAAGGAATGGTAAACAGACTGTTCACGAAAGCCGAACCCGCCAGGGGCACCTTGCCCACTTGGCCGATCATCACGCTGTCCGTGATGCCCATCAGCATCTGGCACAGGTGTCCGATGATAATCGGGAACGCGAGCGCCAGGGTGCGGCGGATTTCGGAAACTGGGCTGACTTTGGGCACGGGAAAATAATCAGCGCATGATCCCCTTTCGATTTGAAGCCCAAAGCTGTGGTCGTTGCCATGTTCCCGCCCATGACGCCACTCGCCCTTGCCCTTGTCCTGACCGCCGCGGGTTTGCATGCGACCTGGAACTACTGCGTCAAGAAAGCGGGCGGTGGACTGCCCTTTGTCTATGTGGTCGGGCTGGTCATCTGCACCCTTTACGTGCCCGTGACCGTCTTTTACTGCCTGCGCTTTGACCCGGAAATCGCCTGGACCAGCCTGTGGTGGATTCTTGGCAGTGGAGTGCTGAAAACTTCCTACTCACTGTTCCTGCAACGCAGTTACCGGATCGGCGATTTTTCACTCATCTATCCACTGGCCCGGGGCACGGGACCTTTGTTGTCCACCCTCGCTGCCATCATCATACTGGGGGAAAGACCATCCGGATTGGCCATCGCGGGTGGAGGGGTGATCATCACGAGCATATTTTTCCTTACCGGTGGTTCCAAACTGTTCCATCAGGACCGCGCCCACCTGCACCGGGCTGTTGGCTACGGCATCACCTCGGGGATTTTCATCGCCGCCTACACCCTCTGGGATCGGCATGGGGTGGCCGGTCTCGCCGTGGCTCCCCTGCTTTACGACGCCGGCACGGCCCTCACCCAATTACTCCTGTTGACACCCTTCGGGTTGCGTCGTTGGCCGGAGGTCAAAACCTGTTGGCACACCCAGCGCCGTTATGTCTTCGGCGTGGCCCTGCTCTCCCCATTGGCCTATGTGCTGGTGCTGACTGCGCTGTCGTTCACCCCGGTCAGCTACGTCGCCCCGGCCCGCGAAATCAGCATCGTAATCGGCGCGTTCATTGGCGCCCGGTTTTTGAAGGAAGCCGACGGGAAGCGCCGCCTGTGGGCCGCGGCGGCAATGGTGCTCGGGGTGATTGCACTGGCCTTGGGTTAAAGTCGCCAAAAAACCCAGCCGTGACAAATGCTGTCCGGACTGTTTCCTTTGTCATGATTGGACCAAGTGCCCACCTTCATGAACGACTTTTTAAGCGAAACCGACAAGTGGCTGCACCACCCGCTGTTCACCATTGGTCACAGTGAAGTCACGGTTTTCGGTATTACTGGTTTGGTAATATTGTTGGTGCTGGTCCTGATCAGTGAAAAACTTTTCCGTCGCTTCGTGTTGCGCCGGGTCTTGGGACGAACCCAGCTGGACGAGTCCGTGCGCTACGGCGTCGAGCGCATTGCGGGCTATGTCTTCATCTTGCTGGGGATCTATGTCACGCTGCAAGTCGTCGGCATTGACCTGACCTCGCTCGCCGTGGTGGCCGGGGCGGTGGGCGTGGGTCTCGGTTTCGGCCTGCAGAACATCTTCAGCAATTTCGTCAGCGGCATCATCATCCTGGCGGAGCGGCCGATTGCGCTCGGTGATCGGGTGGAGGTGGGTGGCGTGGCGGGGCAAGTCGCAAAAATCAGCCTGCGCAGCACCACGGTGGTCACCAATGACAATATCTCCATAATCGTGCCCAACTCGCAGTTCATTTCGGAAACGGTGATCAACTGGAGTCACGGCGATCCCAAGGTCCAGTTCCGCATACCTATCGGTGTCGCCTACGGTTCCGATACCGAAAAGTTGAAGGAAACGCTGTTGGCTTTGGCGAAGGAAAATCCCCACGTGCTGGCCCAGCCAGGGCCCTCGGTGGATTTCATCGAATTTGGTGAGAGCTCGCTCAACTTTGAGCTGGGGGTGTGGACTCATGACATGGTGCGCTCGCCGCGACGGTTCCGCAGTGACCTGAATTTTGCCATCGACCACAAGCTGCGCGAAGTCGGCATCGAGATACCTTTCCCGCAACGCGACCTGCACGTGCGGTCCGGCCTGCCTTTGGTGGTGCAGCGATTGCCTGCCGACCCCAAACCACCGCAATCCTGAGTCCGGGAACGGGATTGCGTTCGGGGCACGCCGGCCCAAGGATTACTTCTCCCACCAATCCATGCAAAAATCCACTCCGGTCCCTGCGGTCGAACCGGTAAAATTCGGCACTTTCGGCGGCGTGTTCACCCCAAATCTGCTGACGATTCTCGGCGTGATCATGTTCCTGCGCACCGGCTGGGTGGTGGGCAACGCCGGGCTGAAGGAGAGTCTCCAGATCCTTTGTATTGCCAATACGATCACACTGCTGACGGGACTGTCCCTGTCGTCCATTGCGACCAACACCAAGGTCGGCGGCGGCGGCGCCTATTTCCTGATTTCCCGCGCCCTCGGTTTGGAAGTGGGAGGTGCCGTGGGGTTGCCACTCTTTCTGGCTCAGGCCGTTTCGGTCGCGTTCTACATCGTCGGCTTCACGGAGTCCCTCCACTTCCTCTTCCCGAGCCTGCCGGACTTGATGATCAATTTCGGGGTCTTGCTGACCATTTTTGTCATTGCTTGGGTCGGCGCCGATCTCGCGATCAAGGCCCAATACCTGATCATGGCGACACTGGCGCTTTCGATCATTTCGTTTTTTTCCGGCTTCACCCCCATTCAAGAATTCAGCGCCAACTGGAAGCCCGGATACCAAGAGGGCCAGAATTTCTGGACGGTGTTCGCCATCTTCTTTCCCGCGGTCACCGGCATCATGTCCGGCGTCAGCATGTCGGGCGATCTCAAGGATCCGTCCAAAAGCATCCCCCGGGGCACGCTCTACGCCACCCTTATCACTTTTTTTGTCTACGCCGCGATCATGGTCTGGCTCGCCCTCAACGCCAGCCGGACGGAGCTGTTGGAAAACAAGCTGGTGATGCAGCGGATCGCTTTTTTCGGGCCCCTGATTTTCGCCGGACTGTGGGCGGCTACTCTTTCCTCGGCCCTCGCCAGCCTGTTGGCCGCTCCCCGCACGCTGCAGGCCTTGGGGCAGGATAGCGTGGTCCCGCGGCTCTTTGCGCGTGGTGTCGGACCCACCCGCGAACCCCGCCTGGCCTTGTTCGTATCCCTGATTCTCGCCGGGTTCTGCCTGTTGGCGGGAGGCCTCGATGTGATTGCACCGGTGATCACCATGTTTTTCCTGGCAGCCTATGGCACGGTCAATCTGGCGGCCGGATTCTGTGCATTGGCCGCAAACCCCAGTTACCGTCCCACCTTCCGCACCCACTGGATTCTGTCCCTCGCCGGGGCCTTCGGCTGTTTCTTTGTCATGGTGGTGCTCAACCCATTGGCCACCTTGGCCTCCGCCGTGGTGATCGTCGGCATCTTCATGGTTCTCAAGCGCCGCCAATACCAGACCGCGTGGGGTGACGAATGGAGTGGTATCTGGTTTGCCGTCGCCCGGCTTGGCCTCCTGAAAATGGCCGCGTCACGCAAGCATCGCCGTAATTGGCGGCCCGTGCTGCTGGTCTTGGTGGGCAACCCCGCGACCCGCCAGAATCTGGTCGACTTTGCCGACGGTTTTGAGGCTCGCCGCGGTCTGCTTTTCCTCGCCCATATTGTCACCGGCAATTGGCAAAAGCTGCTCACCCTGCAGGACAAACTCGATGAGAATCTTGAGGAATTCATCCGCGAAAACCGCCTGTCCGCCGTGGCCAAGACCGTGTTGGCCGATGACTTCGAGCATGGCGTCTCCACCCTGCTGCAGGTTTCGGGCGTGGGCGCGCTCGAACCCAACACCGTCCTCATCGGCTGGAGCGAGGATGTGCTCAAGAAAGCCGATTTTACCTCCGCGATCCGGCGCATTCTGCAGCTCAAGCGCAACCTGCTGGTTTATGCCGAGGCCGAGTTGCCCCGCGCCCAGCTCACCCCCAGCATCGATGTCTGGTGGCGGGCCCGGGACAACGGCAGTTTCATGCTCACCCTCGCCCATTTGCTGCGCAGTTCATCGCGGTGGCGCGGCTACACCATCCGCATCATGCGCGTGGTCAGTGAGGAATCCCGGCGCGAGGAAGCCGTCGAGTCAGTCACCAAGTTTTTGACGGAAGCGCGGATCGATGCCGTGCCCGAGGTGGTGGTGTCCCGCAAACCCGTGCATGACGTGATTGTCGAGCATTCCGGCAACTCCGAAATCTGCTTCATCGGGCTGAAACTCGAGGATAATCATGCCGAGCCGCTGGCCGAGCACACCGACCTGGTGAACCGGGTGAAAGGGCACATCTTCCTCGCAAAAAGCTGGGATAGCCTGCATTGATATTGCCCACCCTTCACCATGAACTGGCGCACCTACCCGACCCTCCTCCTGCTCCTGCTGCTGGGTGTTTTCGCCGTGCAAAATACCACGGTGCTAACGGTCAGCTTTCTGTTCTGGTCCTTCAAAATATCCCAAGCCCTGTTGATCGCCCTGTGCGGTGCCGTGGGTCTGATTATCGGGCTATGGTTCAATGTGAGCCTCCGGGTTCGCCGCCGCAAATCCTCCTGACGACATGAAACGCTCCCGGAGACACTGGCTGTGGCTCCTGCTCGCCATCGCGATCGGGGTGCTCCTGGGCCGGTGGTTGCAACGCCCCGCCCCGCCGCCGCCCCTCGTCAAGATTGAAGACGGCCGCACCATCGATTTCTCCAGTGGTCAACCCGTGGTGCGGGATGAAGCCGCGGATCGCGCAGCCCTGACCAAGGCCAAGCAGGAAATCGACGAAGCCGTGGCGGACGTGAAATTTGCCCCGACGAAACCCGGCGAAAAAAAAGCCCCGCCGGCACAACCGGAATAGTCGGTCCGCGGAATCAGCGGGCCTGGCGCACCCGGATCGTGTAGCGCTTGGCCTCCACCTTGGTGGCAGTAAAGCGGACGGTTTCCGTCGCCCCGCCCTCAAGTTCCATGGTTTGAAACGGCGTTTCGTCGCCAATGGAAAACCCCTTCACATCCTTGAACACACAGTTGATCTTCAACCGGCTGCGCCCCGCCGTGAGATTCTTCAGATTGGCCACAACCTCAAGTTGTCCCTCCGGCTTGATCCGCTCGCGCAAGCCGGTGCATTCCACGCCTGCCGCCGTGGCCTTGTCCAAGGCGACATATTTGTCGGTGTCATCGATGGAATATTTGGCCGCGTCAGGCCCCGCCGGGGTCTCGGCCGGAGTGGCGCAGCCACCCAGAATCACCAGGGTTGCAACCCATGGCGCCAGGGAAAGAAAAGACTTCAGGTTCATGGTCAGGGGGTTTTCGGACTGCGTGCAGCGCGTTATGTTCGAAAAGATTTGCGACTAGGATTTTGGCGCGGAGGAAGGCGTCAAGGGGTAATACTTGAGTTCCGCACTGCCGGCCCAGACAATCTCGCTGCTGCGGGCGTCGATCAATTGAAAGGTATAGAGCAGGATCTCGTGGTCAACCGGTTCGACCGGCCTGACCTGCTGCAAGCGATTGGCTAGAAAAAAATCCACGGCCGCGGTGGCTTGATCCCCGTCCGGCAAAAACTGCCATTGGCGCGGAGACCGCAGCGCGATCTGACCCAACACGGCATCATTGAAAACAGTCTCGGCCAGCGCGAGACGGGAATCGTTGACCACCGGCTCAACGGCGATGCGCACCCGGCCGCGACTGAGGGCAATTTCCGGCACCGTGCCAAAGCCACGTTGCATTTCATTGCAGGCCACCACCAACTCACTTGCGGCCAGTCCCGTGTTGGCAATCCGCCCGAATTCATTGACCCGCATTTCGGCCGCTGGAACCAGGGCGGTCCCCCCATCGGTGGCACAACCACCCCACCAGGGCAGCAGTAACATCGCCAGAACCGGCAAACGGAATGATCGTGGGATTGTCGGCATCAATGCCGGATGAGTGTGGGCATGGATCAAACGACAATCCAGCCTGATGGTGGAGATTTTTATCCGCGATATCGCACCATCACGATGCCACCGCATTGCCCCTGCATGTCCCGCTTGCTTCCAGTGGCGGACGGGGCCAATTTCTCTGCGCGATGAGCCGCCCCAGCATTCTGGCCCTCGACCAGGGCACCACCTCGTCCCGCGCCATTGTCTTTGACCGTCAGGGGCGGGCACGGGCCAGCGCCCAACAGGAATTCCCCCAGCACTATCCCCAGCCTGGTTGGGTTGAACACGACCCGCGTGACCTGTGGACCAGCACGCGCCGGGTGGCGCTCGGCGCCGTGGCTGAAGCCAACCTCGGGGTGCGCGATATCGCCGCCATCGGTTTGACCAACCAACGCGAAACCACCCTGCTCTGGGATCGCCGCACCGGCCAACCCCTGCATCCCGCCATCGTCTGGCAGGATCGTCGCACTGCGGCCATGTGCGCGAAGCTGAAACGCTCCGGCTTGGAGGCAAGGTTTCGTCAGAAAACCGGACTGCTCCTTGATCCCTATTTCTCCGGCACCAAGCTTGCGTGGTTGTTGGATCATGTGCCCGGTGCCCGCCGCCGGGCCAACCGCGGCGAACTGGCCTTTGGCACCGTGGACACCTGGTTGCTCTGGCAATTGACCGGCGGGGCCGTGCACGCCACCGATGTGACCAACGCCTCCCGCACCCTCATGCTCAACCTGCACAGCGGACAGTGGGATGCCGAGCTGCTCAAACTCTTGCGGGTGCCACCCGAGGTTTTGCCGGACGTGCGGGGCAACAGTGAAATATTCGGCGAGGTCACCAGTGTGCCCGCTTTGCGCGGCGTGCCCATTGCCGGCATGGCCGGCGACCAACAAGCCGCGTTGTTTGGCCAGGCTTGCTTCCGGCCCGGCATGGCCAAGAACACCTACGGCACCGGCTGTTTCCTCCTGATGCATACCGGTGCCAAACCGGTCGTCTCCCGCCACAATTTGCTCACGACCATTGCCTGGCGACTGGGTCGGCGCACCGAGTATGCGCTCGAGGGCAGTGTCTTTATCGCGGGTGCCGTGGTGCAGTGGTTGCGCGACGGGTTGGGCTTGATCGCTCAATCCGCCGAGGTGGAAAAACTCGCCGCGCAAGTGCCGGATAATGGCGGGGTTTATCTCGTGCCCGCCTTCGCCGGTTTGGGCGCACCGCACTGGGATCCGGGTGCCCGCGGCGTGCTCGTCGGGCTCACCCGGGGCAGCACAGCCGGGCATGTGGCCCGGGCCGCCCTTGAAAGCATTGCCTACCAAAGCGCCGACCTGATCCACGCCATGCAGGCCGATGCCGGCCGCCGCCTGCGCGAATTACGGGTGGATGGGGGGGCCTGTCGCAACAATGGGCTCATGCAATTTCAAAGTGACTTGCTCCGGGTGCCCATCGTGCGGCCGCGCATGACCGAGACCACCGCCCTGGGAGCCGCTTACCTCGCCGGTCTCGCGGTAGGCTTCTGGAAAAGTCGCCGCGAAATCGCCGAACTGTGGAGGACCGAAAGCACCTTCAAACCGTTGGCCAAGGCCGCAATTATGCGCCAAACCCATCTGCGTTGGCACGCGGCGGTAAGTCGCTCACGAAATTGGGCCTGAATCCACCTTATCATCCCTCCAGTCAAGGGTTCGTCAAATCTTGTCACCCGCACAGTTCAGGTTGAGTCTGGGACCAATTCCCTCCACGTTGCCCGTAATGCCGCCCACCATGCCCCGCAAGTTCGCGCTATTTTTCGTTTTCCTTTCCGCATTTCTGGTGGCCGTTTCCGCCCAAGCTGAATCCACGGAAATCACGAAGCTGCGTTTCAAGGCGGTCAAGGGGAACATCATCGCGCAATACAATCTGGGCCTGGCTTACATTTCCGGTGATGGGGTCGAAACCGATCTGGCCGAGGCCTATCTTTGGCTCTCCATCGCCGCTGAAAACGGCAGCACCGGCCGGGCACTCCAAAGCCTGATCGCTGACATGACGCCGGAGCAATTGTCCGATGGTCGGAAGCGACTGGCGGAATATCGGGTCAGAACGGGCACCGTCCCCGTAGTCAAGCCCACCCAAGCCGCCCCCACGGGACCCGGCGGACCCGGTGGACCGGGTGGACCGGGAATCAGCATGCCGGGTATTCCCGGCGGCAACCAGCCGGCCAGAGCTTCCATGCCGGGTCAGGATGGCAGCCCCCTTCCATCCGCCGATGGCTCGGTTATCTCCGCCACTGACTCCGAAGCACGCAATAAACTCAGTCAGGATCTGGCCTTGGCCAAGCGGGACAACGATTTTCTCCAGACCAACCTGGCCAGTGCCCTGAACGCCAGAGATGCCGCCAATGCGGAACTCGCCGCTAGCACCAGTGAGCTTGCGACCCTGCGGGCCACGCTCGCCAAACTCCAGGGCGCCCAACCAGACAGTGATGCCGGCACGGAGGAAGCCGCCGCCCTGAAAAATGAACTGACCCAATCTCAGGCCGCAGCCGCTGCCCTGACCGCCCGGGTGCAACAACTTGAGTCCGCCGCCACGCAACGTAGCCGTGAGCTTGAAACTGCCCAGGCTGCACTCACCGCCGCCAATGACCGGATCACCGCGTTGAGCAAGGCCCAGGACGAGTTGCAAAGCGCCCTCGCCGCCCGAGATGCCGCGGAGAACGAACGGGCCAAACTTGCGACCGCCCTGGCCGCCACCCGGGAGCAACTGGCGGAAACCCAAAATAATCTCGCCGCCGCACAGCAGGCCGCAGCTGCCCCCGTTCCCGAGGTCACCGCCGAGCTCGCCGCCCTGACCGATCAAATCACCGGACTCAAAACCCGCTTGGCCGCCGCCCAATCCGCGCAGTCCGTCGCCACCGACAAAGTGGCTGAGCTGACCCGCAATCTCGCTGCAACCCAAACCCAGCTCGAGCGCAGTAACACCCAAAATTCTGCCCAGCTAAATCAACGCGGCTTGGCCGGTGCAGCCGCGCTGGAAAAATTAAACAAGGAGTTGGAGTTGGTCCGCAAAGAGGCCGATCAACTCAAGCAAGACCTGACCGACGCCCAGACGGCCCGCGAGGCCAATGCCGCCAAACTGGCCGCCAGCGCCAGTGAACTTGCGACCCTGCGCACCACCGTCGCCCAATTGCAAAACGCCCGGGCCGCCAGCAGTGCCGATGCCGCCAAACTTGCCGACCTCAACACCGAGGTGGCCCGCTTGCAGGCCGCCGGCGTGGCTCTCGAGAACAACAACCGGGAACTCGCAGCTGCGGACGCACTGCGCAGCCGCAACCTTGAGGACACCCAGGCTGCACTCGCCGCCGCCAATGACCGGGTCGCCGCGTTGAGCAAGGCCCAGGACGAGTTGCAAGACGCCCTCGCCGCCCGGGATGCCACGGAGAACGAACGGGCCAAACTTGCGACCGCGCTGTCAGCCACCCGGGAGCAACTGGCAGAGGCCCAAAGCAATCTCACCGCCGCACAAAAGGCCGCAGCCACACCCGATCCCAAGGCCACCGCCCAACTCGCCGCCCTGACCGATCAAATCGCCGGTCTCAAAACCCGCCTGGCTGCCGCCCAATCCGCGCAGTCTGAGGCCACCGACAAAGTGGCTGAGCTGGCCCGCAACCTGGCTGC
>JAIPJW010000122.1 GCA_021734075.1 Cephaloticoccus sp. | reverse complement strand
CAGCGTGGGCACGATCGTTGATGTCACCAACGTCAGCTCAGGCCAGACCACCCGCTACACCATCCTGGGTGCGTGGGACGGTGAACCGGACAAAAACATCCTCTCCTACAAGACGCCCTTTGGCGCCGCTCTGCTCGGCAAAAAAGCCGGGGATACCGTTACGGTAAAGACCGGGGCCTCGGAGGAGGATTACAAGATCGTCAGCATCGCACGCTACGCCGATACTTTGTAATCATCAGACTCATTTCATCCAAGACACTGCGGCAACGCAGTGTCTTTTTTGTGACTTGCTCTGTCCAGCCGGGTCCGGTCCGACGCTCCTGGCATTGCATTTGGTGCAAAGACTGCCAGTTTTCCGTCTCACGTGAACGTCTCCTGGGACATCCTAAAATTAATCTCCGACCCCACCCGCCTTCGGTTGCTGGCCCTGTTGTCGCGGGAAGAAATGTCGGTGGCAGAATTGCAGGATCTGCTCGGCATGGGCCAGTCGCGCATTTCCTCCCAACTCGCCTTGCTCCGCCAAGCTGGCATTGTGACCGACCGCCGGGAGGGCAAAAAGGCCTTTTATTCCCTGCGCCCCGGACTCTCGACCAAACAACTTGCCCTGCTGCGCGCTGCCCTCGATGCCGTGAGTGATTTGCCGGTCATGATCGAGGACCGCGAGAGTCTCGACCGCATCCTCCAGAAACGCCGTCGCACCCAGGAGCAGTATTTCAACCTGATCGCCGGTCGGCTGGGCAAAAACTACTGCCCCGGCCGTTCCTGGGAGGCCATTGGCCATCTCGTCCTGCGCCTGACCCCGGCCATCCGCATTGCGGATCTGGGTGCGGGGGAAGGCCTGATCTCCCAATTGCTCGCCCGTCGCGCCAAACAGGTTTGGTGCATCGACAATTCCCCCGGCATGGTCGAGGTCGGCACGGAGTTGGCTCGCAAAAACAATCTCGAGAATCTCACCTACAAACTCGGGGATATTGAAAAGGTCCCCCTGCCGGACAAATCCGTCGATCTCGCCATTCTTTCCCAAGCCCTGCATCACGCCCAACACCCGCAGACGGCCGTCAATGAAGCCTGGCGCATTCTCAAACCGGGCGGACAGGTATTGGTGCTAGATCTGAATGAGCATGCGTTTGAAAAAGCCCGTGAACTCTATGCCGACGTGTGGCTCGGCTTCAAGGAAAGCACTTTGCACGGCTTCTTGAAACGGGCGGGCTTCATCAAGGTGGAGGTCAACGCCGTCGCCCATGAGGCATCGGAACCCAATTTCACCACCTTGCTCGCCAGCGGCCTGAAATCAGGCCGGACCAAGCCGGAATCCGTTTAATAATGGGGCGGACGCTCATCCAAAGGCGCGATCGAGTCGTCGCTCTGGTGGGCAGGTTCGGTTAATCTCTGGCGCATGCCGGTCAGTTCCAATTTCAACCGGTTGAGTATATCGGAGAGTTCCAACATCGCCTTGTCCTGTTCGACAACGTGACGCTCCAGATAGGCGATCTTTTCCTCCAACCGCTGCAGGGCGTCGCTCATGGTTGTTGCTTCTTGAGTTCCTCGAGTTCCGGCACCACCACGCGTTGGTAACAGTCCGGACAGATTGAATGGCTGAACTCGCTGCCGGTGCGCTCATTGATGTAACCCTCGATCTGTTGCCAGTAGTTTTTGTCGTCGCGGATTTTTTTGCAGTAGGAACAGATCGGCATCATCTCCTCCAACTGTTGCAGTTGTTTCGTAAAGCCCAGGATCCGCTCCGCCACCCGCAACCGCATCCAAAGCTCGGTGAATTTGAGCGGCTTGGTCAAAAAGTCATCCACCCCGGCATCGGCCGCGGCGTGTTGGTTGGACTCGGTCGCATCCACGCCGGTCAGCAACACGAAATAAACGTAATCCTGCTTGGTGCGGGAGCGAATCCGCCGGCACAACTCGAGGCCATCCACCTCGGGCATCAGCCAGTCGCTCACCACGAGTCGGATGCCTTCATTCTGCAACTTGGCCCAGGCATCCTCCCCATTGGTGGCCGACACCACGTCATACCCCAGTCGCATCAATGCCTGAACCAACACCCGACGCGCAATCGCATCGTCTTCCACGGCGAGCACTTTGAGGGCTGGGGGGTTCATGGGACTGGATGCAGGCAACCACCGCACCATGCCTAAATGACTCCGTCATTCAATAGTTTCCGTAAGTCATCCGCGTTTGTCACCGGAGCCTGACACGTGAAATTCTCGCAGACGTAAGCCGTGGCACGGCCATCCAGAGTTTGCATCGCGCCCAAGGCCGCCGCCCGGTTGGCCAGCCAAGAGTGATCAGACCCGTGTCCACCTCGTGCGAGCAGGACACGGCGGGGCCCCAGCGTTTCGCGACATACCGCCAGGAGTTGTTGAAAATCCTCCTTTGCAGGATCCCCGGCCAACACCACCTGACGGGGCACTTCCAAGGCACGTTCCATCGCGCATAACATCTCGGGCATGGCTTGGGGGGCTGCCACCCAGACCGCCTGCATGGCCCCGATGGTGCAACGACCACGCACCCGACGGGTCTCGTCTTGGGTGATCGCCGCCAAACGCAACAGATTCGCTGCCGCCACCGAACCGGGGGTCGGCTCGGCCCCGTCGTAATCTTCCTTCAGACGCAAGATGATGCTGGCATCTCCCGCCGCGGAGTTGAAGTAACCACCCGCTTTCTCATCGAGAAACAACCGGTCCATGGTGTCCTGCAGCCGGTCCGCCCACTGCAACCAGCGATCATCAAAGGTCGCTTCATAAAGATCCAGTAGTCCGGCGATGAAATAGGCATAATCCTCCGCAAAGCCCTCGTTGGCCCCCCGACCCTCGCGATAGTTGCGATAGAGCATGCCACGGGACTCATCATAAAGTTCACGTTGCACAAACTCAGCCGCCCGCACCGCCGCCACCCGGTAGGATTCGCGTTGTTCCGCCAAACACCCCGCCGGGGAAACTGCCCCGCGCGCCAAGGCCGAAATCATCAGTCCATTCCATGCCGTGATGATTTTATCATCCAGATGGGGCCGCGGTCTTTGGGCCCTCACCTCGCGCAATCGCAACAACAACCCGGCAAGTTTTTCCGCCGCCATTTCGGGTTCCATGCCATGCGCCTTGGCCGTCAGTAATAACGAGCGCTGTTGGTGCAGTATGTTTTTCAGAACAAACTCCCCATGAGGATCCAGCTTGGGGGGCACATTGCCCGCCGGCTTGACCCCGAAATGATCACTGAAAAACGCGGCATCCTCGCCCAGCAAACCGGTCAACTCGTCGTGCGACCAAACATAAAACGCACCCTCCGCATGGTCCGGTGCCCCGTGGTTCAACAATGAGTCGGCATCTTCCGCCGAATAAAATCCTCCCGCCGGATGTGTCAGGTCCCGTTGCACGTAATCAAAAATCCCGCGGGCGACCCAGGCATAGCGTTCATCCCTCGTGGCCAGATGGGCGTCGAGCAGGTTAACCGCGATCTGCGCCTGATCGTATAGCATTTTTTCGAAGTGCGGCACCAACCAGCCGTCATCGACGGAATAACGGTGAAACCCGCCTCCAATATGATCATGGATTCCACCCGCGGACATTTTCTGCAAGGTGCTCGCTGCCATGTTGACCGCGGCTCGACCGAGCTCCGATTGCACGCCCTGCACCGCTGCGCAACGGAAGAGAAAATTCAAGTTGGAAGCCCGGGGAAATTTGGGCGCCCCGCCAAAGCCGCCGTTTTGCTCATCGAAACTTTCGTGGAAATATTGAAAGCATTTTTCAAACGCCTCGCCCCCTTTCTCCGCCAGGTCCTCCGATCCACCGGCTGCATCCGCCCGCCCGGCATGGTAGTCTCGCAGCGAACCGATCACGCGTTCCGACTCGCTGATCAATTTGTCGCGTTCATCCGCCCAGCCCTTGGCGATGGCCCGCAACAGGGAGGGAAAGCCGGTCCGGCTGTAACGATCCTCCGGCGGAAAATAGGTGCCGCCATAAAACGGTTTCAATTCCGGGGTCAGCCAAGCGCTCAACGGCCACCCGCCCTGACCGGTCAGGGCCTGCACATAACTCATGTAAACCTTGTCCACATCGGGTCGCTCCTCCCGGTCCACCTTGACCGGCACATAATGGGTGTTGAGCAACTCCGCGATGGCTTCGTCCTCAAACGACTCGTGCGCCATCACGTGACACCAGTGGCAGGTCGAGTAACCTATGCTTAAAAAAATGGGCTTCTGTTCATCCCGCGCCTTGGCAAAGGCCGCTTCGCCCCACGGCAGCCATTGCACGGGATTGGCTGCATGCTGGAGCAGGTAGGGTGATTTTTCGGCGGCAAGGGCATTGGGCATGGCGGGGAAAACCCTCACGCAAAGTTTCCAAGAAGCAAAGTTTTTGGCCAAAATCTCGTCGTTTCCAACCTGGAAGACAGCCTGCGTCTGAGCCCCATGCTTGAGTTTGGCCGGGCAAACCGTCTTGGTCTTGCACGCATGTCCGCCGCCCGCATCGAGACTGTTGATGTCATCCTGCCCCTCGCTCATTCCGAGGATACGGCCCTGCGCACCCAGGCGGCCGCCCGCCAACTGGGTGTCCCGGTCAACCGCATCCACGAGATTCGCCTGCGGAAACACTCGATCGATGCGCGCAAGCGCGACATCAAAATCCAACTCCGCCTGGAGGTCGGCGTCGACGGCCCGCTCCCATCCGAGATATTGCCCCGGCCGGAATATCCCGCACTCAAGGCCGCTGCCCGGCGCGTCATCATCGTGGGCTCGGGCCCGGCAGGGTTTTTCGCCGCGTTGCGTCTGATTGAGCGCGGCCTCAAGCCGATCGTGCTTGAACGCGGCAAGGATGCCTCCGCCCGCCGATTCGACCTGGCCCCGCTTTTGCGCGAAGGCCGCGTCATCGAGGATTCCAACTACTGCTTCGGCGAAGGCGGGGCTGGCACCTTTTCGGATGGCAAACTCTATACCCGGGCCACCAAACGCGGACCGGTCGCGGAAGTTTACGCCACCTTTGTCGCTCATGGTGCCCCGGTCCAAATTCTGGTCGATTCCCACCCGCACATCGGATCGAACCTGTTGCCCAATGTCGTCAAGGCGATGCGTGAGAGCATCCTGCGGGCAGGCGGTGAAGTTCATTTTGGGGCCAGGGTTGCGGGGCTGGTTCGCCGGGGCGAACGTCTGCTCGGTGTAACCACGGCGGACGGCCGTGAGTTTCTCGGCGACGCCACCATCCTTGCAACCGGTCATAGCGCCCGGGATATCTATCGCCTGCTGCATCACGAAGGCATCCGGCTCGAACAAAAGGCGTTTGCGGTCGGTGTGCGGATCGAGCATCCCCAGAACTTTATCGACAGCCGGCAATATCACTACCCAGTCGGGCAGGAACGTCCCCACCTGCTGCCTGCCGCCAGTTACCGGTTGGCCACCAAGATCAAGGATCGCGGCGTGCATTCCTTCTGCATGTGTCCGGGTGGCTTCATCGTGCCGGCAGCCACGGAAAACGACGAGGTGGTGGTCAACGGCATGAGTCTTTCGCGGCGTGACTCACCTTTCGCCAACAGTGGTTTGGTGGTCACGGTTGAACCCGAGGACACCGCGCCCTGGCAGGAGGAGCACGGTGTGCTGGCAGGGATCGCGATGCAAAAATCCCTTGAGCAGGCCGCGAAACTCGCCGGTGGCGGCGGCCAGGTGGCCCCGGGCCAGCGCGTGCCCGATTTCATGGCCGGCCTTGTTTCCTCCACCCTCAATGCGACCAGTTATTTCCCCGGTCTGAACCCCGCCCGACTCGACAAGCTCCTGCCCGGTGCCATCACCTGGCGCATGAAACAGGGTTTGAAACTATTCGGACAGCAGATGCCGGGTTACGTCAGCAACGAGGCCCAGCTCATTGGCTGTGAAACTCGCACCAGCTCACCCGTGCGCATCCCGCGGGACGACCTTTCGTTGCAACACCCGGAAGTGCTGGGGCTGTATCCCTGTGGTGAGGGCGCCGGTTTCGCCGGCGGGATCGTCAGTGCCGCCCTTGATGGGATTCGCTGTGCGGATGCCGCGGTGGATGCGTTCAAGGTTTAACCACCCACTATTGTCATGGCGAGGCGGCCCGCTGGCCGACGCGGCAATTCAGGCAAGAAACCGCCCACGTAACCGCCCGGAGCAATTGGATCGCCACGTCACTTTGCTCCTCGCGATGACAAATAGGATTTCCCCCGGCAAAGGCGCGCAATCAGCCCGCAAATTTCACCCCGCCATATCCCGAAAATCAGTTGCCGAGCACCCAGTTAAAGATCAACGGCGCCACGATGGTGGCATCACTCTCCACGATAAACTTCGGGGTCGAACCCGCGAGTTTACCCCAGGTGATCTTTTCATTCGGCACCGCACCGGAATAACTGCCGTAGCTGGTGGTCGAGTCGCTGATCTGGGCAAAGTATCCCCACAGCGGCACACCCGTGCGTTGGAGGTCCTGGTGCAGCATGGGCACCACACAGATGGGAAAATCCCCCGCGATTCCGCCGCCGATTTGGAAAAATCCGATCGAGCCTTCCCCGTTTTTCAGGGTCTTGGCGGTCTTGGTATACCACTCGGCCAGCCAGGTCATGTATTCGATGCCGGTGCGCACCGTGTGCACGTGCTTGATTTCGCCGGTGACACACCGACCGGCATACATGTTGCCCAGGGTCGCATCTTCCCAGCCCGGCACAATGATCGGCAGGTTCTTTTCACAGGCGGCCAGCATCCATGAATTCTTGGGGTCGATCTGATAGCTCTTTTTCAACTTACCCCCCCGGATGATCTTATACATGAACTCGTGCGGGAAATAGCGTTCCCCCGCTTGGTCCGCCTTGGTCCACTCGTCCGCCACCACTGCCTCGATCCGCCGCATGGCCTCCATTTCGGGGATGCACGTATCGGTCACCCGGTTCATGTGGCGATCCAGCAACTTTACCTCGTCCTCGGCAGTCAGGTGCCGGTAATGCGGCACCCGTTCGTAAAAATCATGCGCCACGAGATTGAAGATGTCCTCTTCCAAATTGGCCCCGGTGCAGACAATGGCGTGCACCTTGTCCTTGCGGATCATCTCGGCCAGCGAAATGCCCAACTCGGCGGTGGACATGGCCCCGGCCAGAGTCACCAACATCTTGCCGCCGGCCTTGAGATGTGCCTCGTAACCCTTGGCGGCATCAACCAGGGCGGCGGCGTTGAAGTGACGATAATTATGGGCAATAAACTTGGAAATCGGACCCTTTTTCGCGGCCAATTTGGCATTCACGCTTTCGGGTTTTACCTTGGCTCGTTTGGCTTTCATGTGTGCTCCAACCTTACCAGCGACCCCGGGTAACCGCCACAAAAAAGTCGCACCTCAACCCCGACCTGACTCTGCTGGATAAGCCCTCGCCATGTTCGCGGCCATCCTCACCACCACTTTTTTCTCGTTTTCTATCATCTTTGCCCATCGCAGTTTACCGGCTGCCGGGCAGATGCGGGCCAACTTGGGTCGGCTCTTTGTTGCCGTCGTGGCTTTGGGTCTTTACGCGCACATTATCGGCACCGGCTTTAGCAGTGCCAGCACCGGCTGGCTTTTCCTCAGCGGGGTGGTCGGCATGGGTTTGGGTGACATTGCCCTGTTTCTGGCTTTGCCGCGTTTGGGTTCGAGACTGAGTCTGCTCATTACGCAATGTTTGGCCGCACCGATCGCCGCGTTGGGTGAATGGCTTTGGCTCGGCACCTGGATCACCGCTGCCCAAATCGCCCTGAGTGTCGTGATTTTGACCGGTGTCGCCTTTGCCTTCATGCCTGACCGTAAACACCCCCCGCGGGTCAAATTGCATTGGTCGGGCTTTGTGCTGGGCTTTCTCTCCGCGGCGGGACAGGGCATCGGGGCCATCATCACCCGCAAGGGCAGCATGGTCGCACTCGCCGCGGGTGAAGCCCAACTCGATGGCATCAACGCAGCCTACCACCGCATCCTCGGGGGTTTGGTTCTGACCATCCTTTGGTTCACTCTCATTCAAGGTCGAAAATGGAGTCGGGAACTTTTCATCCGGCCCGCCCGCCCCCGTTACGGCTGGGTGATTGCCAATGCCCTGGCGGGACCGGTAATCGGGGTAAGCTGCTACCAATGGGCGCTTGCCACCACCCCCAGCGGTATCGTCCTGCCCATCGTCGCAACTTCGCCTTTGCTCGCCATTCCCCTGGCGTGGTGGCTGGAAGGTGACCGGCCCACGGCTCGCTCAGTGGCTGGAGGGATTCTCGCCGTCGCCGGCGTCATCGGCCTGACTCTGGCGCGCTAGTTCAGGTTACTCCGATGTCTTTGGTGAGTTCACCAGGGCCGCCCTCGCCTCCGACAGTTGCTTTTCGACCTGCAAAGTGATCGCCGCCTTGGCTCCAATCGCTTCACGGGCGGCCAACAATGCGGGTTCGAGCAATGCAATCACGCCAGTCCAATTGCCCCGAGCCGCCGCGATCCGGGCCTTGAGCAGGGTGGCCTCGACCGAATCCGTGTAGCCGGGACCGAAACGACGCAGCAATCCGGCCAAGGCGGGACTCAGCAACTTGTCGGCCTCGTCCAAGTGTCCGGCATCAAAACTCAGCGTAGCCCGTAGCAATCCGACATTCAGCGTAGCCGGATGATCCGGTCCGGCCACCTTGGTCAACAGGTCGGCGGTGGGAGGCAACAAGGCACCGGCAGCGGCAAAGTCATGCGCACTGACCAGAATGCCGCCCAAGATGACCGCCGTGATCAGGGTTTGCGGGTGCTCCGCTCCCAAAACCTTTGTGCGCACCGTCAGCACGCGTTCGGCCAGGGTGCGTGCCTCTTCGTAACGTCCCAGTTTGGCAAGGATCACCGCCAGCGTGGTCATGGTCGGCATGGTCTGGGGATGCTCCGCACCAAATACTCTGGTTTTGTATTCTATGGTCCGGCGGGCAACTTCCGCCGCCTCTTCGTAACGTTCCAATTCAGAGAGCACGATCGCGTAAGCGGACATGGCCGAAAGTGTCACCGGATTCACCGGGCCCAGCACCCGCAGGGCATCATTCATTACTTCACGCAAAACCGGTTCGGCCTCCTGGTAGCGGCCCCGATATTGAATTTTGTAATACGCGGCGCGCAACTCCAGCGTCAAGGGGTGATCGTCTCCCACGGTGCGGGTCAGGCGCTCCAAGGTATCCCGGCCCAGGGTTTCATTCGGATCAATTTTGGCCGAAATTGGCTGCGCATCATAAAGCATCACGGCCGCACGCAGGGTATCCAGATGATCGGGACCAAGATTTTCCCGCCGCAACGCATAGGCACTTTCACATTGCTCCTGCATCGCGGCATAGTCGCCCAGCGCCCGATAAGTGTCGGCCAGGGTCTCCCTGACTTCCGCACGCAACAGGGGCTGATCTTCAAACTTCGTGGCCAGACGAGCCGCTGCCCGGTCCACCACCGTGCGCAATTTCACGTCACGATCGGGTTGATTGTCCGGCGAGGCCTGGGCCAGCAGGTCATTGCGCAGGAAGTCGCTGAGTCCCGCACTGATTGATGCGGCCACCGCCGCCGCCCGTTCCGCCGCTTCGGCTTTGGCGCGGGCGGTCGCCTCGGCATTGGCCCGGCTGTGCGCCAACACCTCGGCCCGGTGCGCCCGGGCCGCTTGCAGGGTGCTGACCACCGTGGCCGCCGCGAGAGCCAATACGACAATCACCCCGGCGGCGTAGGTGACCCGGTTGCGCCGGATGGACTTGCCCAATTTATAAAGCCGGCTCGGCGCGACCGCCTGCACCGGCTCATTTTCCAAATGCCGCCGCACATCTTCACCCAAATCGTGCGCAGTGGCATAGCGGCGGGACGGGGATTTTTCCAGACAGCGCAGGACTATCCAGTCGAGATCGCCCCGAAGATTGGCCTGCAAACGGGCGACCGTCCGACCGCGCGCCAGAGCCACCGTGGTCACTTTATCCGCTGACATCTTGGTCAAACCCAGCGAGGGTCGCAGCGGATCCTCATCGCGTATCCGGCGGCGCAATTCCTCCACTCCCCCGTCTAGCAAACGGCGGTCATCGAACGGAAGTGAGCCCGTCAACAATTTGTAGAGTATCACTCCCAGCGAATAAATGTCACTGCGGGTATCGAGTCCCGGTTCGCCGGCCGCCTGCTCGGGACTCATGTAATCCGGCGTGCCCATCAATTGGGCGACCTGCGTGACGTGTCGCTCCCAGCCCGCCGTCTCCGCTATCGCCTTCGCGATGCCAAAATCGATTATCTTGGGTTGTGGCTCACCCAGATCATCCGTCACCACCATGATGTTGGAGGGCTTCAGGTCGCGGTGAATGACCCCTTTCTGGTGTGCGTGTTGCACCGCCTCGCACACTTTCATGAACAACCGCAACCGAGTCTCCAGCGGACAGGCCTTGGCGTCGCAAAACCGGGTGATCGGCTCACCGCTTACCAATTCCATTACAAAATAGGGCCGGCCTTCCGGGGTGGTCCCGGCATC
>JAIPJW010000121.1 GCA_021734075.1 Cephaloticoccus sp. | reverse complement strand
GGCATAGCCTGCGATGTGGTGCCCGGGGTCACCGCGGCCATCGCCGCCGGGGCGAGTGTCGGGATACCCCTCACGCACCGGGATCATGCCTCTGCGGTGGTTTTTGTGACCGGCCATGAATGCGCCGGGAAAACCGGTAACGATTCCCATGTGGATTGGGCGGGACTGGCCAAGACCGGTGCGACCCTCTGCATTTACATGGGCGTGCGGCGCCTGCCGGAAATTGCCCTGGCCCTGCAGGCCGGTGGTCTCCCGGGTGCGACCCCGGTCGCCGTGGTGGCCAATGCGACTTTGCCCACGCAAAGCGTGCATGTGACGACCTTGGTGGCCGCACCGGCCCTGAGCTCGTCGCTCAAGGGTCAGCCCGCCTTGATCATCGTGGGTGAAGTCGTGCGCTGGGCGGAGTTGCAGGAAACGATGCAATCACTTCAGCTCGCGGGATGAGTTTTTCGTCACCCAATCTGTTTCGCCGGTCGTGAAAATCCTGCTGGTGGACAATGGATCGCTCGAAGCGGCGGCCACGCTGGCGTTGCGCGACCTGGCCCAACGGCTGACGGAACGCACCGGTCGGGAGGTGTGGCCGGTATCTCTGCTCCATGCCGACAAGGTGGACGCGAGGGAGCTCAACGGCATCGCCGCGGAGGTGGTGGAACCCTTTTTACATCGAGCGGCCTCGCAGGGGGAAATGGATTTCGTGGTGTTGCCCCTTTTCTTCGGCCCCAGCCGGGCCATCACAGACTATTTGCCCGGAGTCGCGGAAAAACTCCGGCAGCATTTTCCCGCGCTGCAATTGCGCATCGCCCCGGTTCTGTTTCAGCCGGAGGAAGATCGCTTGGTGGCCATTCTGGCCGGGCAGGTGCGGGAAAAGCTCAGCCCGGATTTCGTCCGGGGAGAATCCGTGCGGGTGGCGCTGGTGGATCACGGCAGTCCAGTCGCGGCCGTCACCGCCGTGCGCAATGCACTCGCCCGGCAACTGGCCGACATACTCGGGGATAGCGTGGCTGAAGTGGCGGCATGCAGCATGGAACGCCGCCCGGGGCCGGAATATGATTTTAACGAACCGCTGTTGGAAAAACTTCTGAGCCGGGAGGGTTGGAACACCGGTCCGGTCATCGTTGCGCAATTGTTCCTGATGCCGGGACGCCATGCGGGACCCGGGGGTGACATTGCGGCGATTTGCGATCGGGCCGAGGTAAGTTCACCCGCGCTCAGGACGGTGCGCACGGCAGTGCTTGGTCTACATCCCGGGCTGGTCGACCTATTGGCGGACCGAATATTGCAACTGGTTGCGGGGTGAAATTCAGCAGATCCGCCGGCCCGGCTTGAGGAAGTCGTTGTTCCAAGCGCTGCGCTGGAGGGGCAGTTTGCGCCAGTAATATTTCAGATCGTCGTGTTTCCAGTTGGCGTAGATTTCATCCCACTTGAGCGGACAGTGGGGATTGAGTGAACTTTCATCCACCGGTTCGTCCATGGGCTGGTAACGGACGTCCAGTGAGAGCCGGATGCGATCCTTGAATTGGCAGCGCAGTGCCTTGTGCACAGTGTGACTGGGGAAAGTGAGCACATCGCCCACTTCGTAATCACCCTCTACCCAGTGGGTCTCGTTGGGACACAGCGGCACGGCGAATCCACCGGCGCCTTTCGCGGGTTGCACCGGCAGGTAACCCTGGCGGTGTGAGCCCTGCAGCACGGAGAGTCCACCCAGGGCACGGGGGCAGTCGCCCACGGGAAACCAGCAGGTCCAAGTCTTGGCACTGCCCTGAATGTAGGGGAAATCCTGATGCGGCGGGGTGGGCACCATGAACTTGTGGGGCGTGATCATCCGGCAGATGTGGCGTGGATGCACCAACACCTCGGAGTCAAACAGGGCACGGTAAATCTCCAATAGCCGGGGATGATGCGGCAGACGATGAAACCGCTCCAACCTTTGCACGTCGTGATAGGCTTCGACCGTCAGGCCGATATCCGTGCGATGCATTTCCTCATCGGTGATCGCATTGACCGCATCGTAATCCAGGAGACCCCCGAGCGCGTCCTGACCGGGTTGACGCCAGCCGTATTTATCCACGACTGCGATCAACTCGGCACGCAGCGCCAGAATCTCGTCGGCGGGGACGCGTTGCTTGAAAAACAAATAGCCATCAGACTCCGCCCGAGCCCGCAATGCCGCAGGGTCGGCGAGCAGCGGGGTGGAATCGACGAAGAGACTTTTCCGTGGGGTAGACTGATCCGCAGTGCGAGGGATGGGGGCGATCACCTGCCCCTGTTAGGGCAGGTGATCGTCAAAATCAAGCTGCGCGGTTTTGTTTTCGCTGATGCGATATCAGGTGGCCGGTGTCCGTGGCGTCACCATCGGGCTGCGCCAGCTGGTGAGCGGTAAACTGCCCAGGCCGATGAAGGCCATTTGCGTGGCAACAAACATGATCAGCCACCAGAAGGCGGCGTCCATGAAGCCATAGCTGTGCAGTCCCACGCCGAGCATGTTCACGCCGAACCAGCTCCAACTCGTCACCACGTTGCCAAAGATGGCGAGACTCATCAGCCCGCGGGTGCGAACCAGACCGCCCCAACGGGCATGGAGGATAAGGGCGTTCCACAGCACAATAATGAGGGCGCCGTTTTCCTTCGGGTCCCAGCCCCAGAAGCGACCCCAGCTTTGATCGGCCCAGATGCCTCCGAGCACGGTGCCGATGAAGCTGAAGAAGGTGGCGAAGCACACGATACCATACACCATTCGGGCCAGGGAATCGGCCGTGTCTTTGTCCAGAGACTTGGTGAAAACCCCACGGAGCACATAGATCAGGGCAAGAAAACCCGCCAAGTAAGTGGCCGAATAACCGACCGTTACAGTCACCACAT
The DNA here is from genome assembly GCA_021734075.1 of Cephaloticoccus sp. Taxonomy (GTDB): domain Bacteria; phylum Verrucomicrobiota; class Verrucomicrobiia; order Opitutales; family Opitutaceae; genus Cephaloticoccus. Next base: position 7,760 of record JAIPJW010000121.1, on the reverse strand, counting down.
GGGTGGCCAGCCAGAAATTGGAATCGAGCACGGCCCGCATCATCTCCAGGGTGTCACCTCCGAGGGAAAGATGATGGGCGATGAGAAGTGTGCTGAAACCAATCAATCCCGCGGCCACACTGCCGATCGCATTCCGGTAAACCGCCTCGAGCACCAGGCAGAGACCGACGGAACCCCAGCCGACAAAGAGGGCGGAGGAATACAGGTTGGTGACCGGAGGCCGGCCCTCCAGCCACATGCGGGTCGCGATGCCGAGCGTCGCGACGACCCAGGCCAGGGCGACCAGCCAAAAGGCGGACCGACCCAGGGTCTCGGGCCATTTAAGCCAGGAGAAAACCGCAATCAGGAAGGCCAGCACATAGAGCACCATGCTCGTGTAGAAGGGCTGGGACGAATTGAAGCCCGCCTCGACATCGCACTTGCTCATGAATGTTGGGATCGTGGCATCGAGCCGGGCGCGATATTCACGCACCAGTTGGTTGAATTGCCCGGGCTGATAATTGCGCCAGGCCAGACCGATGTCCACGTAGCTGGCTGCGGCGGGTTGCAGCTGGCCGCCCTGCACGCCAGCGAGCAAGGCCGAACCAAAATTCTTCCATGCATTCGGCGTGGCTTCGCCATTGGGCGGCGGGACCAGCATCAAATAGCCCGTGGATTCCAAGGCCGTGAAACTGATGCTCATGTCGAGCAGGGCCTTGGCCGCGGCGGCATCGTAAGGCTGACCGGATTGGCGGGCGGTGGTGGCGGCGGCGCCGGCGGAAACCAAGGTGTCAAATTGGGCCAATTTCTCGAGGAATCCGTTCACGCCGGGAGCGATCAAACTGCTTTGCAGCCGTTGGAATATGACGATATTGTTGCGCAGCTGCACGACGGCGCGCTGAAAGCTGCTGCGCACCGGAACCTCGACCGCGTCGGCCAGACGGGCCTGACGATCGAGTTCCGCCAACCCGGCCACAAACTGGTTAAAACTGAAGCGTTTTTTACCCGCGCCCATGTCCGTCGTCAGGTTGAGCAGGGCAAGCACGTCCGGATGCACGATCTCGAAATTTTGATAACTGTTGGCCAATTCGGGCCGGTAGATCACATCGAGCAACCATTCGGTCGGTTGCAGGCTGCGACCATCCGGCGCCTTGAAACGTTGACGTCCCTGCAGGACCAGCAAGGAGGTGCGGGCCACCGTATCGAGGGGTTTGATCCGACCGTTGACCAGGGTGGGCAGATGGCCGTATTCGGCGATGGCGTAATCTCCCTGCTGACGCGGGGGGAGCAGGGTGTAGACCACGGCGAGTGCGGCGGCGGCCAGCACGATCAGGGGATAAATGCCGCCGGGCCGTTTAGTTTGGCCCTGATTGTCCGCCACGGTCTTGGCCCGCCGCTTGGTGACGAATCCAAACAGGGAAATGCCGAATTGAATCAGCAGCCCCAAGGTCATGATGGAACAGGCGATGTAGGGCATCAACCAACCGGGATTGCGCACGACCTGCAGGATGGTGGTGCGGTCGTTGTTGGTGAAGCCGGCCTGGTAGTAGGTCAGCCCGTCGTAGCGCAACGGGTTGTTCATGTAGATGACGACCTCGCGGTCATCATGACCCCCGGGCGTGGACAGCCGCACGCGGCTGGCGAAATTCTTGGGGATTTCGGTGCCGGCATACTTGTCGTGGCTGAATTTCAACAGCGTCAGGGAATACGGCATGTAGTGCCGCGCGAAACGCAGGGAGATTTTCCAGGTGCGTCCCCCGTAACTGAAAGGTTGCGGATCCTCGAGCATCGTCGAGACGAGCCAGGTTCCCACCGGACCGTCCGTGCCGCCCAGTTCCACATAGGCACTGGGCAGATTGCGATCATCGGACTTGTAAGTCATCGGTTGCGGCGCCGCGACGATGCGCGTGCCCGCTCCCTGGGTGGCAGTCACCGGTGCGCCCATGCTCGGGGAATTCTGCATGTGCAGGGAGGAGTTCGGCAGATAGAGTTTCACCGCCACGGTGAACGGCAACTTGGGGATCTGCACGGTTTCACTCTGGGTCAGAATGTTTTCCGGGATGGCCACGACGGTGTCGGTGTCCGGATTGGTGGTATCGGTGATGGCAAGTTCTACATGACGGAAACTTTCCGAGTAGTTCCGGGTTTGTCCCTCATCGAGCCGGAGGTTGTAATCATCCTGCCACAAGCCGGTGACCAGTTCGCCGATCAGCAGGAGAATGAGCCCGATATGCGCCAGCCAGATGCCTGCTTTTTTCCAGCCCAGCTTGAAGCGGTAGAAGTGGGCCCCGATCAGATTGATCATCATCAGGCCACCAATGGCGTAACCGCCCGGAAAAATCGGCAGGGTCATGTCCCCCTTCTGCCAGTAGATCACGAAGGTGCGGAAATATTTTTCCTGCACGGCCCAGATGCCCAGGTTCACCTGGTCCAGTGTGGCCGCCAAAATGAGGACGATGGAAAAGACCAGCAGAACAACCGTCAGCTTGAGGGAGACCAGCGTGTCGCGGAGGTCGCGTAAAAGGGTGGCGATCATGGTTCAGAGATTTTGCAGACTGTTGATAAGGGAGTAGAAAGCGGCTTTCTGGGCTTCGATCAGGTCGGGCGGGCCGGTGAACTTGAAAAACCATGTGGCTTCGCTCAGTGGAACAATGGCCCCGAGCAGACGTTGGTCGTTGGCAGGTCCGCCCGTAAAGTCGACCAGGGCCACGGCCAGACCATGAACCTCAAGCCGGGTGACCGCCGGGGCCAATTCAGCCTCTCCGAAGGGTGTCAATTGCAACTGGCCGCGCCAACGGTTCACATTGGCGAGTTCACCCCCGACATCGCCGGGGAACGCGGTGACGCTCAATTCCGCCGCGCTGCCGCCGGCGCCTGTCACCGTGTAGGTGGCCTTGCGCATGGCGGTGGGGGTCTGGCTTTGCCAACCGTCCGGCGCGGTCCACTGCAGGCCCGGACCAGCGGCCTGACGCACGGCCGTGTTGGCCATGTCAGCCATCGTGGCGGGTTCCGGTGCCGGGGTGGCGTGACTGGCGTGGTCGTGTTCCGATCCCTTGATCGTCTGCAAAAAGTTCAGAAAGGCGGGTTTGGCCTCGAGCACCACCGCATCGGCGCCGACGAGCTTGAAGAACCAGGTGGAGCCATCAAACGGCACCCAGGCACCCAACATGCGCTGCGGGGACTCGGGGCTGCCGCCGGTCAGATCGACCAAATGGACCGTCAGTTCGCCAACCGTGGTGGAGGTGATCAAAGAGGCGAGATCAGCCTGCATTACCGGGGGTTGCCCCAATTGATTGAGCCAACGATTGACGTTGGCCAGATCCCCGCCGACGTCGCCCGGAAAGGCGGAAATCGCCAGGTCGGCCGCGGTGCTTTCATCCGGACCCACGGCGTAGCTGCCCCGCCGCATCATGGAAGGCGGCTTGGCCTTCCATTCGGCCGGAGCGCTCCAGGTGAGTTCGCCTCCATCGGCTTGGGCGAAGGTGCCGGTGGACCTGGGCATGCCTGCCGGGGCGGCGGCCATCGTCATGGGCGCGGGGGGCGCATCCACTTCTTTGGGGATTTCATACACTTCAACCTTGGCCTTGCGGCAACCCAGCAGGGCGAAAGGGGCCAACAGGAGAAACAAAATGCGGGAGGAATGACTCATATGGGAAAATGATTTTGCCTTGGCTGGGACGTGGAAGGGTGAACTTTATGAATGATCTGGGAAATATGTCTCTAAGAATGATGCGCGAACGAAGCCAGATTGACTGCGCATAATTTGCGCAGCATTAACTATTCCTTGTGAAAATGCTAAAAAAATCGACCCCTCAATGGAGTGACATGCCGAACTCCCTAACGCTGCAAGTTTTGCGCAAGGCTCGACAAGGGATGCGTAGCTTGACTCAGCCCATGGGCTATACTGGCGGGGCATAAGTTCAACTCCGCTTTACTTCACCCGTTCAAACAGACATAAACAGATCACGATGAAAACATACACCAAAGTTCTTGTAGCCGGCCTCGCCCTTGCCAGTGGCGTGGCGCTCTCCTCGGCCGCCCCGGTTGCCGAAAATTGGGACAACCATTGCGCCAAGTGCCACGGGGCTGATGGCGCGGGCCAGACCAAGATTGGCAAAAAACTCAAACTGAAGAACTACACGGACGCCGCCGTGCAGGCCGCGATGACCGACGAGGAAATTCTCAAGGCGACCACTGAAGGCGTCATCATCGACGGCAAGGAAAAGATGAAACCCTTCAAGGACGAGCTATCGGCCGAAGAAATCAACGATTTCGTGGCCTACATCCGCGCCTTCAAGTCCTGACTATAGACTTTGCCGTTAACCCTCACCCGGTGCCCTCAGGTGCCGGGTGACGGCATTTACCCCACTGTGCCCCGACTTCTACTGCCCATATCATGTCCGATTCTGCCCCGGTGACCCCGGAAAAATCCACTCCCGGAGCCCCGCGTTCCAATTACAACAATTGGATCAGTGCCATCGGTGCCGTGCTGGCCATCGGCGCGATTTTCTCCTTCGCGTTTCTGCTTTGGATGGATCTGACCGGCAGTGGAAACAACCCGTATCTTGGTATATTCACCTATATCGTTGCCCCCGGGTTTTTCTTTACCGGCGCAGCTATCATGATTTTTGGCGCATGGGCCCAGCGCCGCTGGGCGATCAAGCACAGTCATGCTCCAGACAAGTGGCGCCTTGATTTTCACAATCCCAAGCAACGACGCTTGTTGGGTGTTTTCATTGTGGGTGGAGTTATGTTTTTAATGTTGAGCGCGTTTGGCAGTTACCAAAGCTATCATATCGCCGAGTCCAATGCGTTTTGTGGTCAGGTTTGCCACACGGCCATGAACCCAGAATATGTCACCTACCAACGCAGCGCCCATGCCCGGGTGGATTGCGTAGACTGTCACATCGGATCAGGTGCGCTATGGTTCGTGAAAGCTAAACTCAACGGCATTCATCAGCTCATCGCCTACACCGTCACCGATTACAACCGGCCAATCGAGACCCCGCTCAAAAATCTTCGGCCCGCTCAGGATATTTGTGAGAAATGTCACTGGCCGGAAAAATTCCACGGCAACGTGGAAATCAACTACGAGCATTTTCTCTCGGATCGCAAAAACACCCCCTACACCGCCCGAATGCTGATGCACGTCAACACCAACAAGGCCGGGGCTCCGGTGGGTGGCATTCACTGGCATGTGAACAAGGACGAGAAGGTGGAGTATTTCACTGCGGATCCCAAACGGCAGGAAATCCCCTGGATGCGGGTGACCAACCTCAAGGACAATACCGTGAAGGTTTATCGCACCGAAGATTTCAAGGACGAACCTCCCGCAGCCGACATTCGGGTGATGGACTGCATGGACTGTCACAACCGTCCCGCCCACGCCTTCCCCACGGCCAACGATTCGGTGGAGAAATCCATGGTTACGGGTGCCTTGAGTCTCAAATTGCCCAACATCAAGCGGGTGGCCGTGCAGGCCATGACCCAGGATGACATGGGCACCGATGCCGAGGCCCCGGGTAAAATCGAGGCCTTCCTCCGTGAGAAATACAGCGACCCGGCCTACGCCGAGCTTTTGCCCGCAGCCATCGCCGAGGTGCAGCATATTTTCAGTGTAAGCATTTATCCCGACCGCAAGGCGGATTGGCGCGTTTATCCCAACAACATTGGTCACAAGGACTGGCCGGGCTGTTTCCGTTGTCATGATAATTTGCACACCACCGACCAGGGGCAGGCTGTCAGCTCGAGTGATTGCACCTCTTGTCACTCAATCCTGGCCCAAGGCAAAGCCGGGCAACTCAATCAACTTTCGGCCGCCGGACTGGAATTTGACCATCCGGGGGGTGAGCTTGATCCCGACCTGACTTGCGCGGATTGCCATAACGGCGGTATTCAGCAATAGCCCATTGGATTGCGCCGGCTCGGTCTGCCCATCCGGCGTTTTTAATTGGGTTGAAAGGAGATAAGCCCGCTTTCTAACCGGGCAAAATGCGCGCAGCTGTTGGCAAGGCCTGCGTAGTCGCGGGAGTCAAATGATGGCAGACTGGAGGTCACCATGAAATTGCTGCGGTGGCCGTCCTTGGGCCCGGTCTGTATCGGGTTGCTTTGCATTTCCGCCCTGAACTGGGTTCATGCGACGAGCGCAGATTCGGAGGAGACTTCGCCCCAGGTGGTGCCCAACAGCGAGTGCATGGATTGCCACGAGGCGGAGTTCAAGGCGCGCACCAAGGGCGCAGCCAAGGAATGGATCGGCATCCGGTCCGAGGTTTATACGCACTCCGTGCACGGGGAGCTTGATTGCGTGGACTGTCACACTGGCATCACGGAAACACCGCATGACTCCAAGCTACCACCCGTGCAATGCCTGGAATGTCACGATTCGCTGGCCAAAACCCACGGGTTTCACCCCCGACTTGCGCTCAACCCATTGCCGGCGGGTAAGGACACGGATTGCACGATCTGCCACGGGACCCACGAAATCACCGGGGTCAAAAAACCGGAATATAGCTTTACGTCGGCACGGCAAACCGAGTCCTGCGGGCAGTGTCACCAGACCGAGGCCAAAGACTACGGTGTCTCGGCACATGCCTTCGTGCCAGGGAGCAAAGACCGGATTGCCCCGGATTGCCTGAGTTGTCACCGTGAGAATATTTCCCATGAAAGTCCGCTACTTTCGGGGGTCGATCTCAAGCTGGCGCAGGCAAAACTGTGTGAGTCCTGCCATGTCGGCAAGACGGAGGTCGCCACGAAATCCACCCTGGGGGCGAAATTTGTCTCCACCTTCGACTCGTCCGTGCACGGGGCCGCCCTTCTGGCGGGCAAGGCGGAGGCTGCCGGTTGCGTGGATTGCCACGGGGCCCACGCGATGAACAAGGCGGTGGTGGGTGCAGCCACGATCAACCGCCAGCACATTGCCGAGACCTGTTCCAAATGCCACACCGAGGAGGCCAAACTTTACCGCACCAGTGTGCATGCCACGGCCTTGGCCCGGGGCAACAGTGATTCGGCCGACTGCACGAGTTGCCACGGGGAGCACGACATCAAGCTGCACACCGATCCGACCTCACGCGTGCACAAGACCAACCTGGCCCAGCAGGTCTGTGCCGAGTGCCACGCCTCGGTGAGACTGACCCGGCGTTATGGCCTCGCCAACGACACCTTTAAAACCTTTTCCGACAGCTATCACGGTCTGGCCGTGCGGGGCGGAGCGGTGGAGGTCGTGAATTGTGCCAGTTGCCACGGCGATCACGCGATCAAGGCGCAGACTGATCCGACCTCCAGTGTCTACAAGGACAACCTGGTCCAGACCTGTGGCCAATGCCATCCCGGGGCCAATACGCGGTTTGCCATGGGAGCGGTCCATGCGAGTGAAACCGATCGTGCCACCTCGCCCTGGCTCTACTGGATCTCCAACATTTATGTTGTCCTGATCGTGGTGGTCGTGGGCGGCATGGCCCTGCATAACCTGCTCGATTTCCTCAAGAAGACGCGGGTCAAACTCGCCATCCAGAAGGGCGAAATTGTCGAGCAGCATGTGGCCCACCGGCTGTATCTGCGGATGACGGTCAATGAACGCCTGCAGCATGCCGTGCTCGTCATAAGCTTCACGGTGCTGGTGGTCACCGGCTTCATGCTGCGCTACCCCGAGGCCTGGTGGGTCGTGGGCATTCGTCAGTTGAGCAGCCGGGCCTTCGAATGGCGGGGACTGGCCCACCGGATCGCCAGTGTGGTCATGCTGGGCAGTGGCGTCTGGCACCTGTGCTACCTCGCGTTCACCG
>JAIPJW010000120.1 GCA_021734075.1 Cephaloticoccus sp. | reverse complement strand
CCTCGATGGGGAGCGGATTGAAAGCGGGCTGTTTGAAGAGTTCCACGATACGCGCGCCGCGGTCGAGCTGTCCCTTGGTCTTGGCGTCGAGGTCGGAGCCGAATTGGGCGAAGGCAGCGAGTTCACGGAACTGCGCCAACTCACCCTTGAGTTTGCCGCCGACCTGCTTGGTGGCCTTGATCTGAGCGGCGGATCCCACGCGGGAAACGGAAAGACCGACGGAGACGGCGGGACGGATACCTTGATTGAAGAGATCGGTTTCCAAAAAGATCTGGCCGTCGGTGATCGAGATCACGTTGGTCGGAATATAGGCGGAGACGTCACCCGCCTGGGTTTCGATGATCGGCAGCGCGGTGAGCGAACCCTTGCCGTCAAGTCGGGCGGCGCGCTCGAGCAGACGGGAATGGAGATAGAACACATCACCCGGATAGGCCTCACGACCGGAAGGACGCTTCAGGATGAGGGAAATCTGGCGGTAGGCGACGGCATGCTTGGAAAGATCATCGTAAACGATGAGGGCATCCATGCCGTTTTCCATGAACCACTCGCCCATCGCCGCACCCGAAAAAGGGGCGAGAAACTGATTGGCAGGATTGTCGGCGGCAGGCGCCGTGACGATGATGGTGTATTCCAGCGCACCGGCGGCCTCGAGGGCGGTCATGGTGCGGACGATGTTGGAGTTTTTCTGCCCCACCCCGACATAGATGGAATAAACCGGACGGAAGTCCTTGTCGCCGCTGGCCAGACCGACCTTGTTGATCTTTGCCTGATTGATGATGGTATCGATCGCGATGGTGGTCTTGCCGGTGCCGCGGTCACCAATGATGAGCTCACGCTGGCCACGACCGATTGGAATCATGGAATCGATCGCCATGATGCCGGTGAAAAGCGGCTGGGAGACGGATTTACGCACGATGATCCCGGGTGCGATTTTCTCAACCGGATAGAATTCCTTGCTCTCGATCGGGCCCTTGCCGTCGACCGGATTTCCCAGGGCGTCCACCGCGCGACCGAGCAGACCCTTGCCGACCGGAACGGAGAGCAGCTTGCCCGTGGTGGCGACCTCGTCCCCTTCCTTCAATTGGGAAATGTCGCCGAGCACCACGCAGCCAACCTCGTCCTGCTCAAGATTGAGCGCGATGCCGATGGCCCCGCCGGGGAACTGCACCATTTCATTATACATCACATCGGAGAGGCCGTCGATCTTGGCGACGCCGTCAGCCACGGTGAGGATGGTGCCGGTATTCTTTTTGACCGCCTTGTTGGAAAGTTTGGCGATCTGTTGTTCGATTTGGTCGAGGACGGTGCTCATGGCGTGCGGAAGGGTTGGTTTTTCTTGAAAGGGTTTAGACGGCAGCGAGTTGTTCAAGCTGACTGGCGATGGAGGATTCGTAGACATCATCGCCGATGCGCAGCCGCAGTCCGGCGATGAGGGTGGCGTTGTGCACGGCGGCGGCGGTCACCTGGCGCTTGTATTTCTGGGTCAGGGCGCCCTCGATGCTGCGCAAGATGCCGTCTGAGACCGGGCCGGCGTGTTCCACAATTACCTGGCCCTTGGCCAGCTCGCGGGCGATGTAGAGACGATAAGCCTGCAGCACCAACATGGGTTTGGCGGGCGGGTGCTTTTCGAGATAGGCCAGCACGCCCTCAACCTGAGTGGAGGAAACTTCGCCATTCACGAGGCTCAGCTTGAAGAGCTGGCGGGCTAATTTCTGCGCTTGTTTTTGCGGGGCGGCCATGAAGAAAGGTGGATTGCTTAGACGACGTTGAGTTCGCGCGTAGCGGACTCATTGTAAGCCGCGCGATCGGCGTCGGAAAGTTTCTTGGCGAGCACGCGCTCAGTGGTCGCCACGACCAGGCGGGCAATTTCCTCGCGGGCTTCGGCGATGGTTTTGCGCCGCTCCATCTCAATCGCCTGCTGGGCCTTCACGAGCATGTCGTTGGCTTTCTGCGTGGCTTCCTGGGTCTGCTTTTCCAGGAAATCCTTCGCGGTGTCGCGGGCTTCATTGATGATGGCGCCCGCCTTGCTCTGAGCCTCTTTGACGATTTCGGCGCTCTCCTGATGGGTGGCGTCGAGTTTGGCCTTCATCTCCTCGGCGTATTTGAGGCCGGAATCAATTTTGGTCGCCCGCTCCTCCATCGTGACGATGGTGGGCTTGATTGCGAAGCGGTAGAGCACGCCCATGACGATCAGGAAACTGACGGCTTGGATAACGACGTAGTTAACTTGCAGACCGAATTTTTCGATGAGGCCGGTTTCAGCGGCCGCGTGGGCGGCTTCTACGGACGCGAGGTAAAGAGTCGACATGGGAAAAGGGAAATGGTGACGCAGGTGCGCTGCGTCACCGGGTTAAAAAAATAACAATTCTTACTTGGCGAGGAACAACGCGAGAATACCGAGACCTTCGGCGAGCGCCATACCGATGATGGCTTGGACGAGGATCTTGCCGGAAGCGCCGGGATTGCGACCCACGGCTTCGGCGGCTTTGAGCCCGATCATACCGACGCCGAGAGCGGCTCCGAGAAGACCGAAGGCGCTGGCGATGTTACCTGTGATTTCAGCGATGACTGTGATCATGATGTTATATTTGTTGGTTTGGTTGGATGGCCGCCGTGCGCACACTTGGCACGCTCCCGACGGGAAAGGGATCAATGGGTTGCTTCAGAGGCGTGGTCGGATTTTTCGTCGTGTTCGTGGTCATCCCCGTGGTTGCAGAGCAGGCCGATGTAGACCGAGGTGAGCAAGGTGAAGACCAGAGCCTGGATCAGCCCGACCAACAGCTCCATGAAATAGAAGACAAAGAAGAAGCCGGTGCCGTGCAGCAGATTTTCTCCACCGAAGATGTTGCCGAAGAGACGAACCGAAAGCGTGAAGGGGCGGATGGCGATCGAGAAGACCTCGATGAATCCGACCAACAAAAAGACCAGGGCGAGGATGGGATAAAGCCAACCGGGAGTTTCGCTTTTTTCAGCTTTGTTGCCAAAGAGATCCCAAAGAATCAATTTTGGACCCGCGATCTTGAATACGATGATACCCCAGGCGAAAAATGAAATTGCCGCCAAGGCAATGGTGCCGTTGAAATCGGAATTGAAGGGGCGGATAAAGGGTTGGGTAATGATGAAATGGCCTTCGGCATCAGTGTGGCCCATTCCAATGGTGCCCACTCCGGGCAGTAGCCCCATCCAGTTATGAAAGAGAATAAAGATGAAAAAGGTAACGAGTAGGGGAAACGCCATGGGGAAGGCCTTCTTGCCCACGATGGGTTCGAATAATTCACGCAGGGCTTCGAGCAGGGATTCCACCACGGCCTGACCTTTGGTGGGGAGGAGCTGGGGTTTGCCGACCAACTTGAGAATCAGAAAGACCAAGAGACCCGAAATCGCCCAACCGGTCACCATACTGTTGGTGAGCGCCCAGCCGTGACCGAAGTCCACCAACTTGGCTGCACTCGGATCCACGCCCTCACTGGCCATGGCGGAGAAGCCTGTGGCCAGAAACGCAAAAGTAAGAGTGGCGAGCTTGGTGACTCGTGACATAGGTGCTTGAATACGTGAAAGGGGTTGGAAAGGGAAAATAGCTAGGGAACCGTCCCTTTGGCCGTCAACTCTTGAAAAGGGATATTTGCGTTGCGGGGCCACAATTAGCTGCCACCCCGCACCGACTCCTTGATGCTTATAAGGGTTTGCGCCGGGTGGCAATGCACGATTGGTGGTCCGGGGCACGGCTTTGGAAAACCGTGATATGTTCGAAGGGCCACGGTTCATCGCTCAATTGCCAATCCGGATGTTCATGCAGCAGAGCCTTGGTTTCCTCAAAATAAGGCGCATGATCGGTGCGGAAAAACAATTTGGCCGTCGGGGTGCTCTTTTGTGCCAGCAAGTCGAGAAAGGTTGATTTGAGCAGGCGGTTTTTGGCGTGGCGGCGTTTCGGCCAGGGATCAGGGAAAAGCACCAAAATGCGGTTCAAGCGCACCGCCTCCGGCAAATTCTCCACCAACATGCGGGCTTCGGTGAGAAAGAAGGCCACATTGGCCAAGCGGGCCCGGTGGGTTTTTCTTTGGGCCCGTTCCAAGCGGTCTCGGATGATGTCGATCCCGAGGCAATATTCCTCGGGATGAGCTGCGGCGTAGGCCGCCAGATAGTGTCCGTGCCCACAGCCAATTTCCAGGGTGATGGTGGTGGGCCAATTGTGCAGGGTCGCATCGAGCTGAACTTGCAGCTCGGCGCGCCGGGTGGCTTCGACCGCTTGGGCCTTTTCGATGGGCATTACGCCATGCCGCTAGGTGGCGTTGCGCACAGGGGCAAGCTCGCACTTGGCTTATTGGCGCAAAGGGAGGGTGAAAAAGAATGCACTTCCCTGCCCCAGCTGGCTTTCCACCCATACTCGGCCCCCATGTAATTGCACAATATGTTTAACGATGCTCAGACCGAGGCCAGTTCCGCCCTTTTCCCGTGAACGTCCCTTATCCACCCGATAGAACCGTTCAAAAATGTGCGGTAAATCCTCGGCGGGTATGCCCTGTCCGTTATCTTTCACACATAGCTCAATTTCCCGCTCTTTGAGTTTTGCCGATATATCTATGTGTGAGCCCGCCGGGGTATATTTCAGGGCGTTATCGAGCAGATTTTCGAAAATCTGGGTGATTTTCAACTGATCGAGCAACACGGGACCGATCGATGGGTCGATTGAGAGGTTCAGCTGGTGGCCCGCACCGGCGGGTCGCCCGCGGTAATCTTCAAGCACACCGGCAATCAATTGGGCAATCGATACAGATTCGCGGGTCAGTCCCGGGTTGAGGGATTCCAAGCGGGAAAGGGTGAGCAAGTCGTCCAACAGCGAGTTCAGGCGTTCAGTATGGCGTTGGACCGTGTGGAGAAAGCGATCGCGATTCTCGACCGGCATGGCCCGATGTTCATCCACCAGGGTCTCGATGTAGCCTTTGATCACACTGAGGGGAGTGCGCAGTTCGTGGGATACATTGGCGACAAAGTCCTTTCTAACCGCTTCCAATTGTCTTTGGCGGGTGATATCGTGGATCACGAAGAGCGCCCATTGGTCTTTTTGTCCGTCCAGCGGAGGAACCGAAGTGCCGGTTACCTCAGCCCAGACAGAATCAGTGTTACGCGCAAATTCGATGGGTTGCTGCGCCTTCGCACTGCCCTTGCGAACAGCCGTAACATAATCGAGAAACGCCCGACTTTGGAGCACGAGTTCCAAACGGCTGCCCAGAATGTTTTTTGCCCCTGGGAAAATGCTTTGGAGGGCCTGGTTGGCGAGCAGGATTTGATTGCGGTCGTCCACGATGAGAACCGCTTCCTGCAGACTGCCCAAAGTTGCCTCCAGCTGGGCCAACTGGTTGGCGCGATAAAGCTGCAGACGATTTAATTCCTCGGTCGAATTATTGATAGCCGAGCAAATGCGATCCCAGGCCGGGCCATAGCGAGCGGGACCATCTTCCGAAAGAAATTTCTGGCGTTGATTGATGGCCTGTTCCAAGGCCTGCAGCCCCTGTCGGTGTTGCCGCAATTTGAGCAGAGCGACACCGAGCGCAATTGCGAGAATCAGGGTTAAAAATAGCAGCATCAGACGTTAATCGCCCGTTGTTCGGCCATACGATACCCAACGCCTCGGATGGTTTCGATCCAATCCGCTTGATCCCCGAGTTTTTCCCGCAGTCGGCGCACATGGGTGTCCACCGTCCGAGTCTCAATTTCAGTTTCATAATTCCAGACATTGATCAGGAGATGTTCCCGAGTCTGCACTCTCCCCCGCCTTTCCATCAGCAAGCGGAGCAGTTTGAATTCCGTGGCGGTCAATTCTATGGGTTGGTCATTGATGGCGACTTCATGGCGCGCAATATCCAGCAAAATTCCACCGGCTTGCAGTTTTCTTTGCTCACTTGGTGAAGACTCACCCGTGCGGCGTAGGATGGACTGCACGCGCAATACTAACTCTTTGGTGCTAAATGGTTTACTGACGTAATCGTCGGCCCCACTTTCCAATCCCTGGATGCGATCTCCTTCCTCGGCCTTGGCCGTGAGAAATATGACCGGCACGCTTTTCAAGGTTGGATCGGCGCGCAGCATGCGGCAAATTTGAATGCCGTTCAGCTCCGGCATCATTACATCGAGTATGATCAAGTCAGGGAGGAAAGTGCGGGCGAGACCCACACTTGCATTTGGATTATTGATCGCAGCGACATCGAATCCCTTGCCCTTGAGAGTGTAGGCCAGCAGGTCTGTCACATCCGGCTCGTCATCCACTACAAGTATTCGCTTTGGTTTGGTATCCGCCATGAGCAAGATTTTGACTTTTTTGACTGCTCGGACGAGTGAAATTGGCGCTCGTTTCACAAATGTTACAACGGAAATGACCTCTACTCGTTCCGTTTCTCTGTTTTCATTTGTGCGGCAACGGCACGTTTTGCTGCGGTGATATGTATCATTAAAACGCTAATATCGGCAGGATTGACGCCGCTGATCCGACTCGCCTGACCCAAAGTGAAGGGTTTGAATTCAGCCAATTTTAGCGCACTTTCCCGGCGTAATCCCCGAATGGATAGGAAATCAAAGCTTTTGGGTATTTGTATGATTTCCAGATCTCCCCTTTTGGCAATCTGGCGCTGCTCACGTTTTATATAACCTTGGTATTTAACATGATACATAACTTCGTCGCGAACCGATTTATCTCCCCCGGTAAATTCGGGAGGTAGTTCAATCCCGGGTTCTCCCTGACGTATGATTTCCCCCCAAGTTTTGCCTCCAGACCGAGTGTTTTCCAAGTAGTCCTGCCATTTTTCTATGGCCGATATCTTGTTTTCTATATTTTTTATACGATTGTCTGATAATAATTTAAGGGATTTTGCGTGATGGAGTAGCCGGAGTTCTGCGCTGCCATGATTGAAGAGCAAGCGATGTTCCGCCCTACTGGTAAACATCCGATAGGGCTCATTGGTCCCCTTTGTCACCAGGTCATCGATAAGCACGCCAGTGTATCCTTCGTGACGCTTGATGATCAGGGGGGGCTCTCCCCTCGCCTTTTGCACCGCGTTGACTCCGGCGATCAGTCCTTGGCACGCCGCTTCTTCGTAACCGGAGGTGCCATTGATTTGACCGGCAAAGTAGAGATTTTCCATTTTCTTGGATTCCAAGGTTGGGAAAAGTTGGGTCGGTGGTGCGAAATCATATTCCACGGCATAAGCCGGCCGCAATAATTGTGCGTGTTCCATGCCGGGAACGCTGTGCACCAAGTCAAGCTGGACGTCAAAAGGCAGGCTGGTCGAAAGGCCATTGATGTAATACTCATTGGTTGATCGTCCCTCGGGTTCCAGATAAAGGACGTGCCGGGGTTTGTCGGCGAATCGCACAAATTTGTCCTCGATGCTCGGACAATACCGGGGCCCAACGCCTTCGATTTCGCCACCATACAAGGCTGAGCGTTGTAAATTATCTTTAACGATCTGTGCCGTTTCTGCAGTGGTATGCGTCAGCCAGCATGAAACCTGGGCGGTTCCGGGAACCCAGCCCAGTCGGCGTTCGCCCGTATGTTCCACGTGGAACAGGTCGCTAGGATCCCGTGTATCGTGAAAGGCAAACAGGGTTGGGTTTTCGTCACCGCATTGCTCCTGCATTTTGGTGAAATCCAAACTGCGTCCCAAAACCCGAGGTGGCGTGCCAGTCTTCAAGCGCTGCAATTCAACCCCGGCATCGAGAAAACTGGCAGATAATGTCTTGGCGGAAAAATCACCGAGTCGACCGCCTTCGTTCTTGTTCTGTCCAATGTGCATTAACCCGCGCAAAAAAGTTCCGGTTGTCACGACCACGCAGCGACCTTGAAATTCAATATCCAGGTTGGTCTTTACCGCTACGACCCGATCATGCTCATAGACCAAACCGGTAACCATGGCCTGGAATATTTGCAGATTGGGTTGCAACTCCAAGGTGTGCTTGAGTCGAAATTGATAAGCTTTCTTGTCGCACTGGGCTCGCGGGGATTGAACTGCGGGCCCGCGGGACTCATTGAGCAGGCGGAATTGAATCCCAGTTAAGTCAGTGTTAATGGCCATTTCCCCGCCAAGCGCGTCAATCTCGCGCACGATCTGGCCCTTGGCTTGGCCCCCGATCGCCGGGTTGCAACTCATCTGGGCGATGGTATCAATATTGCCAGTAAGGAGTAGGGTGGAAGCGCCCATTCTTGATGCAGCCAATGCGGCTTCCACGCCAGCATGACCTGCGCCACAGACGATCACTTCGTAAGGTATCTTGTTGTAAATCATTAGTATAAGTCGTGGATTTACTTGCCGATACAAAACGAGGCAAAGAGGCGATCAAGCATCTGTTCGTTGTCAATTTTACCGGAAATTTCCCCATAGGCAGCAAGCGCATCCCGGAGATCACTCGCGATAAATTCGATGGGCTCTGACTGCAGTAGCTTGGCCTTGGCCCGGGCCAAATCGTCCTTCGCTTGAATAAGTGAGTCAGCATGGCGAGCATTGATTGCGATCAAATCATCCCCAAGTTCCACGTGGAACGATTCAGCGCGTTGCTGTAGCTCGGCACGGAGTTCCTCCAAGCCACTTCCAGTCAGGGCCGAAGTGGACACGGCATGATAATCGGCCCAAACCGCCGGCAATTTAATATCCAGCGGCAGGTCACACTTGTTCCTAACAATCAGGGTATTCTTTGGGTTCAGGTGTTGCACAACCGACACCGGGAGAACAGGTGTCGGCTTGGTGGAATCCAGGATCAAAAGCACCAGGTCGGCCTCGTTCAGGCGTTCCAAGGATTTCTCAATGCCAAGGCGTTCCAATTCAGCGGGATTCGGGTTGAGCCCGGCGGTATCAATTAGGCGCAAGCAATGATCCCCCAACAAGATAGGTTCCTCGAGGTAGTCTCTTGTCGTGCCGGGTTGATCACTCACCAAGGCTCGATTTCGTCCCACCAATCGGTTGAGCAGGGAGCTTTTCCCAACATTGGGCTCACCCAAAATCACCGTTTTTAAGCCATCGCGCAAAATATTTCCGTAGTGATTGGTTGCCAACAAGTTATTTGTAATATTAATCAGAATTTCGATGTTGGTGCCAACTTGCTTTAAGTCCTCAGGGGGCAAATCTTCATCAGGAAAATCTATATAAGCTTCGATCTGCGCCAGCGCATTCAGGAGACCATCGACCAGTTCTTGCATTATACGGCCTAATGACCCGCGCAATTGTTGATTGGCCACGGCGAGGGCGCGTTCGCTGCGCGCATGGATCAGGTCCATCACAGCCTCGGCTTGGCTAAGATCCATGCGGCCATTGAGAAACGCGCGTTGCGTAAACTCACCAGCCGTGGCCAACCGACACCCGCGCGCCAGCAAGTCCTCTAATATACGTTGGGCGATATACGGGTTTCCATGACTTGATATTTCCAATGTATCCTCACCGGTGTAGGATGCAGGTCCGGGAAAATAGGTGAGCAGGACATCGTCAACCAAACGCCCGTTGCGGTCATGGTAATCCGTGCGGTGGGCGGTGCGGGGTGAGGTGAGGTTTTGGGCAATCGCGCGCGCAATCCTTGAGGTATCGGGTCCGCAAATACGCAAGACCGCAATCGCCGACGTTCCGTTCGGGGTGGCCAGTGCTGCGATGGTGTCTTGCGGTGATGCCATGGCACGCAGGCAACCCTGCGCGCGGGTAAAGGCAAAAAAAATCAGCGGGGGGTCACGGTCATCGGTTTGACCCGCACGCCGTCCGCGATCTTGTCGCCGGGATAAACGATCACTTTTTCACCCTCCTTCAGCCCATCCCGAATTTCGGTTTCCAAGCCATTGCTCCGACCCACCAGCACGGCGCGCAATTTGGCGGAGCCACCCGCCAGAACGTAGGTTCTCCACGCGTTGCCTTGTTGAAAAACAGCGCCGGCCGGTGCCTTGAGCACATCGTTCGCTTCCCAGGTGACGATACGCGCTTCAACCCGATACGCATCGCCGAGGGTGGGCCGCTCGGACAGCGGATCGAGAAAATCCACGATTACATTCACGCGCTGTTCCTCAACCCCCAGCGCCGAAATCTTGGTGAAGGCGGCAGGTTCGATCACCCGCACGCGACCGGTCAGCGACTGGCTGCCCCCCCATTTGAGCATCTCCGCGCGGGCCCCGGGATTGATGCCCACGGCATCGCGGGACAGCACTTCAATCCGTGCCTCCAGATCCGTGGAGTCGCCGACTTCCACCAAGGGCAGACCGGCAGTGACCACGCGCTCACTCTCCTGAAACACCCGCAGGATCCGGCCGCTCACCGGTGAGGAAATAACGAGGGGATCACCCGCGGCATGGTCGCCGGTTTGCAGCACCGCCCGGGCCTGCTGTAGTTCGAATTCGGTTACACGCAAAGCAAAGCCCGCGGCGCGACCGTTTTGGGCCGCGCTGGTATCGCGCAACTCGGCGGCGTCGAACTCCTGCTTGGAGACCGAGCCCGCTTGAAAGAGTTGGCTGACCCGAATGAATTCGGTGTGCGCCAAATGTGCGGCAGCTTCGGCGCTTTGTAATTGGGCCGCGACTTGATCATAGGCGGCGGTTGCCCCCTGCACCCGGGCTTCGGCCTGGGCGAACGCCCGCGCATCCAACATGTCGGCCGCCCGTATATCGAGCACGGCCAACACGGTCTTGCCCGCTTCCACCGGGGCTCCCGGTTTCCATTCAATCCGGCGCAGCAGACCGCCCACCGGGCTGGCCACCACATAGCGGTTCTTCACCCGCGTCATGCCTTCTTCATCCACCGTGACAACCATGGGACCGCGGGA
>JAIPJW010000119.1 GCA_021734075.1 Cephaloticoccus sp. | reverse complement strand
GGGGTGCCCGGCGGGGCCCTGCACTACCTGCCCTGTTCCGGCGCGGACGCCGGCGCGCACCTGGTGGCTCATCCGAAAATTGATTTCATCGCCTTTACGGGTTCACGCGAAGTGGGCCTCGGCATCTGGGAGGAAGCCGGCAAAACCAAGCCGGGCCAGGCCAATCTCAAGAAGGTCGTGTGCGAGATGGGCGGCAAGAATGCCATGATCATCGACAACGACGCGGATCTCGACGAGGCCATTCCCGCGGCGCTATACAGCGCTTTTGGCTTCGCGGGGCAAAAGTGTTCCGCCCTCTCGCGCCTCATTGTGCTAGAAGGCGTGCACGATGCCTTTGTCGAACGATTCCTCTCCGCCTGCCCGACGATTCCCGTCGGCGACCCCTCGCAACCCGGCACCATCGTGAACCCGGTGATCGACGCGGCGGCCCAACAAACCATCCTGGGCTACATCGAGGCCGGCAAGCAGGAGAGCAAGCTCGCGTGGCAGGCCACCCTTGCCCCCGAGCTGCTCGCCAGCGGCGGTTACTACGTGCCCCCGACCGTGTTCACCGGGTGCAAGGTGGAGCACAAGATCGTGCGGGAGGAGATTTTCGGGCCCGTGCTGGCCATCCTGAAGGCCAAGGATCTGGACGAGGCGATTGCGATGGCGAATGCGAACGACTACGCCCTTACCGGTGGTTTCTTTTCCCGCAGCCCCCGCGCCCTCGAACGTGCCCAGCAGGAATTCCTCGTGGGCAATCTCTACCTCAATCGCGGTTGCACCGGTGCCATCGTGCAGCGTCAACCTTTTGGTGGCTTCAAGATGTCCGGCGGCGGCACCAAGGCGGGCGGGCGCGAGTATCTGGAAAATTTCCTGTTCCCCCGGTTGATCGCGGAGAACGTGCTGCGGCGCGGTTTCACCCCGCCTGAGGAGGAATAGAAACGGAGGGGCCCGCAAATTCCCGCGCCGATTGTTTTTGCAACCCACCGCCCCGGCACGGTGTCATGGACCCGTGGATTACGTGATCTGGAGTTTCGTGCTGTCCTTGCTGTTTATCGGACTGGTGGGCTGCATCGTGCCCATGCTGCCCGGCACCACCCTGATCCTGTTGGGCATTGTGCTGCTAAAACTCCTGCTGCCGGTCACTCTGGGTTGGACCATCGTGGGCTGGATCGCCCTGATCTGGCTGCTTTCCGTGCTGGCGGATTTCCTCGGCATCATCATCGGAGCCCGCATGTTCGGCGGTTCGAAATGGGGCATGTCCGGAGCAACCGGTGGTGCGCTCGTGGGGATGTTTTTTTCCTTACCCGCACTGCTGGTCGGCACTTTTTTTGGCGCGGTCGTGGCGGAGAAAATCGGGGCCAAAAAAACGGACCGGGAATCCCTGCGCGCCGGCGTGGGCGCCACGGCGGGATTTCTGCTGTCCACCGTGGTCCGGGTGGCCTGTGCCCTCCTCATGCTCGCCTTGTTTTTCACCACGGTCCTGACCCGATCCAGTGTTTTGCCACCCCCCTGAGCGCCGGATCACGCGGACCACTGGCAAAGACTCAGGTCGGGATGTCGGGATTCATTTGGCCGGTGGCATCTTGTAATAACGATCCAACAAGGCGTAGTTCAACTCCAGCGAAAGTGGATTCAAGTTCGGCAGAAATGTTTCAATTAGGGCCTGTTCGCTCTTGCCGAGGAAAAACAACTCCATCCCGGACAGACCCAACGGACTGATGGCATAGGTATCCGTGATCATCTGTTTGACCGCATGCATCTGTTCGGCTTTGCCCTGCACCCCCGCCGCACAGAACACCGCCAGGGCTGATTCCATCCAGGCATCCGCCGGCTCCACCGGCAACCGCTTCGTGGCCTCGACCAGCATACTCAACAGAACCGGGTCCGGATACTTGATCAGATGCACGGCCAGCAAGGTGCACTCGGCCGCCCGCAGGTTGCGTTTGGGCGCCAATAGCGCGCGAAACTCCTGCAGCAAACGATCCTGATTGTGTTGTGCGGCGTAGGCCGAAAAGACCAACCGCGCAACATCGCGACCCGACAGTCCGCTGCGAATCTGGGCCAGCACCGCCAGAGCATCCTGCGGGTATCCCAATCTGATGAGTTCTTCGATTCGAAAAACGAGATCGTAGGAAAACCCGGCCACCACCGGGGTTTCGAGCAACGCCTGACGGGCCAGCGCGGGAGGCAGCTTGCGCACTTTGGCGGCCAACTTGAGCACTTCGCGCGGGGCCGCCGGCAAGGCATCGTCGGCCGCCATAACCGGGAGCATTTCATCGTTGGTTCGGTGCCGGGTGGCGAACAACAGGGCAAAAGTCCACGCCTGCGCCTGCTCTGGTTCAGCCAGCAACTGTCGCTTGGCCAATTCCGCAATATCCGTCATCCGGCCCCGCGCCAGCAGACTCTGAAACCATGCCCGGGCAATTTCACTGCGACGCTCCGGATGGTTCTGCAGCAACTGACCGTAGAGCAAATCGGACTGCGAAGCGTTGCCCGCCTGGTTGAATTGCGCCAACATCATCGCAACCTGATAATGCGTGGGGTTGAGTTCATGTGCGATGGAGAGCGACTGTATCGCCTCCCGCACCCGACCCGCCCGGTAATTGGTGCGCGCCATTTCAATAAACAAATCCGCACGCACGCCCTGCAGTTCATGCCAGGCCGGCGGCCAGACCAGTTGACGCAAACTGACATGGTAGCCGATCAGGCGCATGCCCCAAAACGCTGATCCGATCAGGATCACCCAAATGACGAATCCCGTTGTCCCAAAATATATGCCCACGCGACCCCAGAATGGTCGCACTTCCTGCGCACTCACGCTGCAAACCCAGGCTCCACCGGGCGATTGCTTGAGCAACGGACAAACCTTCTGGAAACGGACTGGTTTGGACCAACCCGTCACTGCTTCACAACCGGTTTCCATCGGCTTGCCGGAATCACTGGGGTTTTGACAGGGGCAAGTCCCTTGGCCCCTCCGGGCACGATAAATCGTTTTGCGCGCGTTCCAATATATCAGCGCCCAAACCGTCTGTATCATGTCGGTGAGCCAACCTTTCACAACGGGGAACTACGCTTTGCGGTCGTGACTCGCAAGTCATCTCGGAAGCAATTGATTCGCCCGGTCTCGCCTCTGCAAAATAAACCCCGACCAGCCGATCCCATTCCATGGTCGATTGATCTCCCAAAGCCAGCCGTCGGCTTTAGAAACCAAAGGCCTTCATTTCCCCAATCTTGACTTCAAACCGTTCCTGGTAGGGTTTGACGCGCTTGAAATCGCTCCAGGTGATTTCAGCCCCGCCCCCCACGCGGAAAAACAATAATTTGCCCGTCCCATGAGCCAGAATGTGCCCGGGTTGAGGTGCGTAGCGTTCATCGATCAGGTGAAAACGTGCTTCAATTTCGATCCTCTCGATTTTGGCCACTCCCATCGCGCGAAAGGGCTCCAAAGTTTTGAGGTTGAAGCCTTGGAGCGTTTCTCGCGCAGGATCGACGGTCATTAGCACCACAAACTTGTCTGCCGGCAGCCGCTGGCTGGCCCCGGGCAACAGGGGAACCTCAAACACCACCTCGCTTTCCGACACTGACACAGCGTGGGCCCGCCCCAGATCCATGATTTCTCCCAGCGTTTTTTCTTCGCGGCGCTTCTGCTCTCTATCCTTGCGCTTCTTCCAGGTGCGCATTTCCCCCGCGGTCGGTTCATGTCCCTGCCACTGTAGCAAGGACCACTGTTCCGCGACCGGCCGAGATGGATCGTAACGCTCCACCGTCACCCTCTCCTTGGCTTTTCCTGCACGATCAAAAGCCATCGTGGTCTGAGTGTAAGCCCAGTGATCCTCATCGGCCTGAAGTTTCCGGACGGCCGCATCCAGCAATGGCGGCACTGCCGCCCGGCCCAGGGCCAGCAGTCCAAAAAATCCGCATAACAACCAAGCCCTTCTGCGCATGCAGAAGGGCTTAAATCGCGGGCCGGAAGTTTCCAGCCAATTACATCCGGCAGATCAACAACTCGCGTTCGTAGACCATTTCTGGTGGCAGATGGTCATGGAGATCGAGGAACAGTTCCTCGTGTCCCATCACCTCGGCTCGCCACGCCACGCGGTCCACTTTCTGCAAGGCTTCGAACTGTTCCCGGGGAAAATCGAGCCCGACCCAGTCGATATCCCCATAATGCGGCTGCCAACCGATGGGCGTTTCCTTGGCGGTGGAACGACCCCGGGTGCGGTCCACAATCCAACGCAGGATACGCATGTTGTCCCCAAAGCCCGGCCAGATGAACTTGCCGTTATCGTCCTTGCGGAACCAGTTCACATGGAAGACGCGCGGGGTCTCGCTGAGCGTGCGCTGCATTTTGATCCAATGACGGAAATAGTCGCCCATGTGGTAGCCACAGAAGGGCAACATGGCCATCGGATCGCGTCTCACTTTGCCGATCGTGCCCGCGGCGGCCGCAGTCATTTCCGAACCCATCGTGGCGCCCATATAGACCCCACCGGACCAATTGAAGGCCTGGTAAACCAACGGCATGGTCGTTGCACGGCGGCCCCCAAAGATGATTGCGCTGATCGGCACCCCGTTGGGATCTTCCCACGCAGGATCAATGGTCGGGCATTGCGCCGCAGGGGCCGTGAATCGGGCGTTGGGATGGGCCGCCTTGGCTCCGGTCTGCAAAGCGATCTCCGGGGTCCAATGGTTGCCCTGCCAATCCAGGCACTCCGCCGGCTGATCACTCATGCCCTCCCACCACACGCCTCCGTCCGGAGTGAGCGCGACATTGGTGAAGATGGTGTTCTTCGAAAGCGCGGCCATCGCATTGGGGTTGGTCGACTGGCTGGTGCCCGGCGCGACCCCAAAGAAGCCCGCCTCGGGATTGATGGCCCGCAGACGGCCGTTGGCGTCCGGTTTGATCCAGGCGATGTCATCGCCCACGGTCCAAATTTTCCAGCCCTGCCGTTTGAAGTGTGTGGGCGGGATGAGCATCGCGAAATTTGTCTTGCCGCATGCACTGGGAAATGCCGCCGCCACATAGGTTTTTTCTCCGTGCGGGTCCTCCACCCCCAGGATCAGCATGTGCTCGGCCATCCAGCCCTCGTCGCGCGCCATGTTGGAGGCGATGCGCAGCGCAAAGCATTTCTTGCCGAGCAGGGCATTGCCGCCGTAGCCCGAACCAAAGCTCCAGATTTCGCGGGTTTCCGGAAAGTGAACAATATACTTCTCCTTGTTGCAGGGCCAGGCCACGTCCTTCTGTCCCTTGGCCAGGGGCGCGCCCACGGAATGCATGCAGGGCACCACCCGTTTTTCCCCTTTGTCGATTTCCTGGAACACCGGCAGACCGATCCGCGCCATGATGCGCATGTTGACCACCACATAGGGGGAATCGGTCAGCTCCACGCCAATTTGCGCAATGGGTGACCCAATCGGACCCATGCTGAAAGGAAGCACATACAAAGTGCGACCGCGCATGCAGCCCGCAAAAAGGGCTTTCAGCTTCTTGCGCATTTCGTAGGGGTCGACCCAGTTGTTGGTCGGTCCAGCCCCATCCTTCGACAAGGAACAAATGAAAGTGCGGTCCTCGACCCGCGCCACATCGCTGGGATCGCTGCGCACATAATGGCAGCCGGGCCAGTGTTTCTCGTTCAACTTTGTCGCGGTGCCACTGGCCACCATCAGCTTGCACAGTCCATCGTATTCCTCCTGTGAACCATCCACCCAGTGCACCGCGTCCGGCTTGCACAACTCGACCATTTTTTCAACCCAACGCAGCAAATGCCGGTTGGTGCTCAGTGGACTGCCATTGGTATCAGGATTCATTCACTCAACCTATTTTAAAACCGGACGGAACGTAAATTGCAAATGGCAGCCGGACGCGTGAAATAAACGGCAGACCCCGGGCCCATTAGACAAACAACAAAATGTGAATCAGAATATCGACAGACTTCAGACCTCATGCCATCTGGATCACTGCCATGACTAAGCTCTGCATCTTCGCGGGAACCATGATCGGCAGTTATGCCGGGTGGTATCTGGGCGCCGCCGTCGGCTGGGGGTTTTGGGGCGCCTTCATCGTCAGTGGCATAGGCAGTGTCGCCGGGGTTTATGTCGGCTGGAAACTCGCCAAAAAACTCGAGGAATAGTCGACCCGTCGGCAGACTGTCAGTCTTCCCGTTGCACCGGCTCGATGTGCACAGCCACATCGGTGATCGCATGGGGCACCGAACCCATCAGGGCGTCCTTCACCGCGTGGGCAATCGCGTGCCCCGCCCGCACGCTCATTGTGCCGTCCACCCGCACATGAATATCCACCAGATGACTGAGTCCGCTCTTGCGCACCCGGCATTTGTCGATCGCCTGCACCCCGGGCACCCCGAGCGCCAGCGCACGCACTTCCTGCTCCAGCGCCGGGGGCACGGCCGCGTCCATAACATCACCGATGGCCCGATTGAACATGCCCACCCCATTGACCACAATCACGATGCACGCCAGCAACGCCGCCCAGTCGTCCGCCGCTTCGTAACCTTGACCACCGATGACCGCAATGGCGATACCCACGAACGCCGCCCCCGAGGTCAGGGCATCCGAGTAATGATGCCAGGCCTCCACGCCCAATGCCGTGCTGCCCATCTGTTCCCCTGCCCGGGCCATGCGACGGGAAAACCACACCTTGGTGCCCATCACGAAGACCAGCACCACCAGGGTCGCCCAATGCGGCCCCTGATGGGGGTCGATGATTTCTTGCACCGCATGCCAGGCAATCCAACCGGCCGCGGCTAAGATGAACAAAGCCACGGCCAGGGCCGCCAGAGACTCGGCTTTCCCATGACCATAAGGATGATTCTCATCCGGTGGCTGGGCCGCCACTTGAAATCCCGTCCAAACCACCAATGACGAAAAGATGTCCAGCAGGGATTCCATCCCGTCGGCGATGAGCGCGTAGGTGTGACCGAGAATGCCGCCCGCAAATTTTACGGCGGCCAAAAGCGCATTAAGCGCAATGCCGCGCATCACCAGGGCGGCCCCGGTCCGGGCCCGTTTTTGGGTGATGATGTGTGGGGGCAGCATATCCGCCATGACCCGGCCATGCTGACCGCTCCGCATTGCTTCGCGAGGCCGTAATTGACCAACGTGAACGATTGGTTCACATTGTCCGTCCCGGCCATGGCTGAGATCCGCACCACGTCAGCGCTTGATCCTGTAAAACAGTTTTCTGTTTTTGCGGAAAACCGCGTCGGTCGGCTTTACGATCTGACCAACCTGCTCAAGCACCACAACGTGCACATCATGGCCATCACGGTGCTGGACACCACGGACAGCGCCATCATCCGGCTGATCGTGGATGATCCCGACCAGGCCCGCGAACTCATGGTGGCCAATGATTTTCCCTTCGCCGAATGCACTGTGCTCGCGGTCGAAATCCTGGACGAATCCAAACTGCGCGGTGTGCTGGCCGCGTTGCTCGAGGCCGAGGTCAACATCCACTACATCTACTCCTTCATGAAGCGGCCCGCCGAACGCAGCGCGTTGGCCATCAATGTCGAGGATCCCGACATCGCGGCCCAGGCCCTGAACCAGCGCGGTTACAAGGTGCTCACGCAGGGCGACATTTCACGCTAAGCGGAACGCACTTACAGGCGGTAAAACGCCTCGGCATTGCGCACGTAAAGCTTGTGCAATTCATCGGGCGTGCAACCGCTGAGCGCCTCGTCGAGCACGTTGACCCAGCGAGGATAGTCGGTCGCCTGCGAGGCCACCGGCCAGTCGCCGCCAAAGAGGATGCGGTCAAAGCCAAAGCACTCCACCACGTGGTCAATGTAGGGTCGCAGGTCGGCCGGGGTCCATTGGGCATGGTCCGCCTCGGTCACCAACCCGGACAGCTTGCAGCAGACATTGGGCAAGGCCGCGAATTCCCGCAATTGTTCGCGCCAGGGATCGAGCACATGATTTTTGATGTCGGGCTTGGCGATGTGATCCATGATGAATTCCACATCGGGGCATTGCTGCACCAGTTTCAGCGTGTTCGCCATCTGGGTGTGGTTGATGCAGAGGTCGAAGGAGAGCCCGTGGCTGGGCAGCAATTGCACCCCGCGCACAAAATCGGGCTGAAGGCAAAATTCCGGATCCGCCTCGAACTGAATGATGCGCCGGATGCCCTTGATCAGGGGATTGGCGGCCAGCTTGACCAAGGCGTCTTCCGCCCCCTCGCCCAGTTCCAGCGGGGCCCAGGGCACGATGCCCCGGATCCGCGGATCGTGGCGCGCCACCTCGCTCACCCAGTCAGCCTCCTCCTGGAACTGCGCCGGATCGCACTCGCATTGCAGAAAAACCATCTTGGCCACCTGCACCGGTCCGCAGACATGACGGTATTCATCGATCAGATGATCACGGTTGAGCAACGGCACCCCCGCCAGCCATGGATATCGCAGGCGCTGGAGGTCCCAGATGTGCAGGTGGGTGTCAACGATGGGGAATTTTGGCATGGCGCGGTGGGGTTAAATTGTAGCTACCTGTTCACTTGGTTTTTCAAGGCCTCGCCCTTGAGGCCGCGCGCCGCTTCCTCGGCGGCCAAACGTTGCAGGCGGGGAATGCTGCTCTCGCTATACCAGGCCACATGCGAGGTGAGCAAAGCGCGCGGTGCCGTCCGGAGGGGATGATCGGCGGGCAGCGGTTCCTGTTCAAACACATCGATGCCGGCACCGGCGATCTGATCCGACTCCAGCGCCGCCGCCAGGGCCACCGTGTCGATCAAGGGTCCGCGCGCGGTGTTCACAATGATGGCCGTGTGCTTCATGTCAGCCAGGCGGTCGGCATTGACGAAATGCTTGGTCTCGGCCGTGAGCGGCAGGTGCAACGAGATGATGTCGGCCCGCGTGAAGAGATCATCGATCTCAACTTTTTCCACACCCTCCATTTGCATGACATCGGCGGGCACAAAGGGATCATAGGCGATGCGCTTCCCGTCAAACCCCCGCATCATGTGATGGGCCGAGCGGGCAATGCGGCCGAAACCGGCCGTGGCAAAAGTCATCTCGCGCAGCGAGGGCATCTGGCGGTCCGGGGTGATCTTCCATGTGCCGGCCCGCAGGCGGGCATCGATGACGGGCAGTTGCCGGGCCAGGGCCAGGGCCATCGACACGGCATGCTCCGCCACTTCATGCACGCCGTAGTCGGGCACATTGCACACGGCAATGCCGCGGGCCTTGGCCGCCGCAATGTCCACATTGTCGTAACCAATGCCGTAGCGCACGATGACTTTGCAGTGGTCGAGCCCGGCGATGACCCCCGCATCCACCGGCGCCCACTGCACGAGCAGCGCGTCCGCCCCGCGGGTAGCCGCGCTCACCTCGGCCGCGGTCTTGCACTGGGCCACAATCAATTCGCCGCCCGCCGACGCGATCACATCCTCCTCGTGACGCAGATTGGGGAAACCATGATCAGTGATGACGACGCGGAATTTATTCATGAAATATTACGGTTATTGATGTGGGGCGGGATCGCTGATCCCGCCTCGGCGTTGTTTGTTTTCGTTGGCGGGGTCAGCGCCCCCGCCCGACAATGAAGCCAGATCCTCATTACTTGCTGCCGGCCAATTTGGTGTTTTGCCCGAGTCCCTCCGGACCAAGGCCGTTGTAACCCCCGTCCACCGGCAGGTCGGTGCCGGTGATAAAGGAGGCATCATTACTCAAGAGAAACAATGCCGGGGCGGCGATCTCCACGGGATAGCACATGCGGCCCAGCATGTGGAACTGGCCCCAGATGGGATCATATTTGGCAATATCGCCGCCCGCTGCCTTTTCCACTTCACGCGTCCAAGTCCAGCCGGGGCTCACACTGTTGACCCGGATATTGTGCGGCGCGAGATCGAGCCCGGCGCAACGCGTCAGTTGGGCCACCGCCCCTTTCGACATGTTGTAGGTCCAGCGATTCGGTTGGGCGACCCAGGAGGAGATACTCGAGACATTTACGACCGCCCCGCCGCCGACTTGCTTCATGTGTTCCGACGCAAGCTGGATCATCAGGGCAAAGCCCAGCGGACCGACTTCCAGGGAATAGAGAAAATCAGTCCGCGTGGCATCGAGCCCCTTCGCGATGAAGGAAAAGGCATTGTTCACCAAATAATCGAGGCGCCCGAATTTCGCGACGGTGTCGGCGACCAATTGGCGGCAAAAGTCCTCCTTGCTCATGTCGCCGGCAACGATCAGCGGCGCAAATCCCGTCGCGGCAAAGGCGGCGCGTCCGCCCTCGGCATCGGGCGGCAGGCAACTCACGGCGACCGACGCGCCCTCGCGCAGTAACTCAAGGGCGATGGCATGGCCGATGCCGTTGGTGCCACCGGTCACGAGGGCAACCTTGCCCTTGAAACGATCGGCGATGGGGATGCGGATGGTGTGGGGGTTCATGGGAAACGGGGGGAGTGGAATGGCAAGGCGGGTTGTCCTTAACCGCCCTGGAGGCACGACAAGTTCAGGCGAAGGGGGATTGGGATAACCGTTCCTACCTCGGAAATACTGTCAAGCGCTGCCATTTCGGATGCTCAAGGGCAAACCACGGCTTTGATGTCGGTGCCCCTGGCCGCGAGCATGCGCTGAAACGCGGTCACTCCGTCTGCCAGCGGGAAGCGCTGCACCCAGGATAGCGCATCCACCTTGCCGGCCGACATCAGCTCAAGCGCCTGTCGCAACTCATCAATCGAGGCGGCGTAGGTGCCGAGGACCTGCTTTTCCGGCAGCGTGATACCGTAGGAGTCGAAGGTCATCGCATTTTCATGCAGTCCGATCCACACAGTCGCGCCCCCGGGACGGATCGCATCAAGCGACGTCCGCTTGGTCACACCTGCCCCGACCGCGTCCACACTCAAAT
>JAIPJW010000118.1 GCA_021734075.1 Cephaloticoccus sp. | reverse complement strand
GGGTGTGGCAGACGCTCGCCGCGCTGGTGGTGAACCTGGTGCTGCTCGTGCTCGCCTTTGTCTTCAGTGATTGGCTCGGCCGCAAGATCGGACCGACCGGCCTGCGCGCGATTTCGAAGATCATCTCGATGCTGCTGGCTGCGATTGCGATCAACATGATCCGCCGCGGCTGGTCGGGGTGAGCTTGGTATATTAAGCGCAAAGATCCAAAGACGCGAAGTTCCAACATTGTTCTGAAGGCAATCAGCTGAAGATGACGGATCTTAGCCCCGTATAGAGTCCCCCAAACGCTCAACCTTTGCGTCTTTGCCCCTTCGCGTTTTTGACAATTCTTACCCCGCGAAGGTGGTGAGGAGCTCGGCGTAGATTTTCGCGGCACGGATGAGTTCCCTGAGGTTGGCGCGTTCGTCGATGGCGTGGATGTCCTCACCGCCGGGGCCGTAGCCGAGGGTCGGGATCTTCAGGTGGTGGGAGAAGAAATGCATGTCGTTGAAACCGGAGGAAACGCGGAAGGACGACGGTTGTTTTCTCACCCGGGAGACCGTGTCGGCCATGGCGGTGAAGAAGGGATGCGTGGGGGCGTTGTAACACGGATGGTTGTCCGAAATCTTGGCGACGGTGATCCGGCATTGCGGAATTTTCCGGGCGGTGGCGGCGAGAAATTTGCGCAGTTCGGCCTCGACGGTGGCCACCGTTTCGACGGCGAGCACCCGCCGGTCGATGGTGAAACGGGCGAGCGCGGGCACGGTGTTGATCTTGCCGCCTTCCCCGGAGGAGAACATGCCGCCGACGTTGATCGTGGGGATCATGATCCGACCATCGGGGGCCTTGAAGCTGCGCCGGGTGAGTTGTTGCCGGTAGTGATCCAGCGCAAGGACGAGGGCGGACATTTTTTCCAGGGCGTTGATGCCTTCCTGCGGGGTGGAACCGTGGGCGGCCTGGCCGTGCACCGTGACCTCAAGCCAGACGACCCCGTTGTGGCCGCAGCAGACCTGATCGAGTTCGCCGCCCTCCATGACGATGGCGTAGTCGGGTTTGATGGGGGCATGTTCCACGAGCCAGCCGGCTCCCAGCAGGGAGTCGGTTTCCTCGTCGGCGGTGAAGGACACCTCGACGTTCATTTTGGGCGCGGTCTTGGTGGCGGTGAGCGCCTGCAAAGCCAGCAGCAGGCTGGCAATGGAGCCCTTCATGTCGGCGGTGCCACGACCGTAAATCCAATCACCCGATACCGTGCCACTGAGGGGGCTGCCGTGTTTCCACTTACCTGAAACCGGCACGACATCATAATGGGCGTTGAAGTGGATGGTTTTCCTGGCGCCGCGCGCGGCCAGCTTGCCGAGCACATTGTAGCGCGGAAAGGCATGCTGTTCCGGGGGCAGGACTTGCTTGAGTTGGGCGGCGGGGATGTTCAAGCGCCGGGCCTTGAGACCGATGGCATTGAGTTCCGCCACGAGGTAGGCGGTGATCGACGCGTAGTTTTCCCCGGGCGGATTGACGGTGGAGGTGCCGACGAGTTTTTGCAGGCGACGGACGAGATCGGCGGAATGGGTGTCGATGTAGGCGGAAGGAGAGAGTGGCATGGCAGAGTAGTTTGAAACCGATCGTAGGCTAGGGACGGGTGAGCGCCAGATAGATCAGGCGGCCGAGCGTGGCCGCGACCATGATCAGAAAAATGGGCCGGACGAAACGGGCGCCGCGCTTGACGACCAGGCCGGTGCCCAGCTTGGCTCCGATGAGCTGGCCGGCTCCCATGGTCAAGCCGGCCCCGAGGTGCACGCTGCCGTGCAGGAGAAACACGGCCAGCGACGCCAGATTGCTGGTGGCATTCATGACCTTGGTGTGGCCGGTGGCCTTGACGAAGTTCTGGCCCTGCACGACGACGAAGGCGATGGCCCAGAACGCACCGGTGCCGGGCCCGAAGAAGCCGTCATAGAAACCGAGCCCGAGTCCAAAGGCGGCATAAAACCACGGCCAGCGCCAACGCGGCGGATGATCCAGATGACCGACCGAAGGACGGAAGATGGTGTAGATGAGGATGGCGCCGAGCAGCCAGGGAATGATTTTGGCCAACAGCTCATCGTCGAGCAGTTCCACGGTAAAGGCGCCGAGGGCGGCCCCGATCAACGTCATGACAATACCCCAATGACAGTCGCGAAACCTGACCACGCCCTGTCGTGAATAGTGCCAGGCGGCCGAAACACTGCCGAAGGAGGACTGCAATTTGTTGGTGCCGAGCGCCAGGGGCACCGGCAGGCCGAGATTGAGCAGCACCGGCACGGTGATGATGCCGCCACCCCCGGCCATGGAATCGACGAGCCCGGCGAAAATGCCGGTAAAGAATAGCAAGGGGTAGTGCCAGAGTGACATCGGGGGAAAAGCCTGTTGATATGAAGAACAATGGACGAGGTGGAAAGGCTCATCGCGAAACTGGACCTGCGGCAGTTGCCACGGGAGGGCGGATGGTTTCGGCAAACCTGGACGGCGACCCCGGCTGTGGCGGGCGACCGGTCGGCGGGCACAGCCATTTATTTCCTGATTACGCCGGAGGATTTTTCAGCCTTCCACCGCTTGGCGACCGACGAGGTATGGCATTTTTATGCCGGCGACCCGGTGGAGTTGGTGGAACTGGATCCCAAAACCAGAACCAAACGGAGGGTGCAATTGGGGGCGGACGTGTTGGGTGATGCCGTGCCGCAACATGTGGTGCGCCAAGGGATTTGGCAGGGGGCGCGACTGGCGCCCGGGGTGGAGCCGGTCCGAGGGTGGGCCCTGCTGGGCTGCACCCTGGCTCCGGGCTGGGACGAGGCTGATTTCATTCTGGGCAACCGGACTGAGTTGCTGGGGCAATTTCCCGAGGCCCAGGTGGAGATTACTCTTCTCACGAGATGATTTTTGACAGGGGGGCCCGGGAGGCTCACCGTCCGCCAATACCATGTCGCTGGCCGATCTCAGAAAAGACTACAGTCTCGCCGGATTGAAGGAAAAGGATCTCGCGAAAGACCCCTTCCGGCAATTTGACCGGTGGTTTCAGGAAGCCGAAGCGGCCAAGATTGCCGAGCCCAATGCCATGACCTTGGCGACAGCCACGCGCGACGGCCGGCCGTCGGCGCGCACGGTATTGCTCAAAGGTGTGGATGGCCGTGGGTTTGTCTTTTATACCAACTACGAGAGCCGCAAGGGCCGGGAACTCGAAGGCAATCCCCAGGCGGCGCTGGTTCTTCCCTGGGTGGCCCTCGAGCGGCAGGTGCTGGTGCACGGCACGGTGACCAAGGTGTCGCGCGAGGAATCCGCGGCGTATTTTCACAGCCGACCCCTGGCCAGTCAGTTCGGCACGTGGGCCTCGCAGCAAAGTGCGATTATTTCGGGGCGCAGTGGTTTGGAGGAAAACATGAAGGCGGTGGAAAAAAAGTATGCGGGGCAGATAGTGCCGGTGCCCCCGTTCTGGGGCGGCTTTCGCGTGGTGCCGGAAACCGTGGAATTCTGGCAGGGCCGGCGCAGTCGGTTGCACGATCGCCTGCGTTATCGCCGTGAGTCGGATGGCAGCTGGACGATTGAACGTCTTTCCCCTTGAAAAAGACGCTCAAGAAATCCGACCGGGCAAGTTCCCCCGCGCGCAAGGCCAATGTGGCTCCGGGGGTGCCACTGACTTTGCTCGCGTCCGCCTTGAGTGCCCAGGGTGACGGCGTGGTGGTATCGCGGATGAGCATCAATCCGCTGGATTTGAAGATCATCTTTGCGAACGACACCTTTCTGCGCATGACCGGACGCACCTTGGCCGAGCTCGGCGCGGGCACCCAATGCGCGTTGCACGCCGACAAGAGCGACCTGGAGAAATATGCCACTTGGCTGAAGTCCGCCCGTTTGGGCCGGGCCTTCACAGGCGAGGGGTTCCTGCTGCGCAAGAACGGGACATCGTTATATGCCGCCTGGTCATTCAACGTCATTCTTAACCGGGTCGGCCGTCCGGCGCACCTGGTTGCGACCTATCGGGACACGACGGAAAAACGCAACCTGCAGGAAGCTCTGGTGCACGCCCAGCGACTCGATGCCGTGGGTCGGTTGGCCGGGGGGGTGGCCCACGACTTCAACAATCTCATTTCGGTGATCAACGGTTACTGCGAGATGTTGGCGGCACAGTTGACGGACCGGCCCCAAGCCCTGCATGAAGTGACGGAAATCCATTCCGCCGGACGCAAGGCTGCCGTGCTCACCCGGCAACTGCTCGCCTTCGGCCGGCGCCAGACGATGGACACACGGGTGATCGGCCTCAATCAGTTCGTGCGGGAAAACACGGAAATCCTTTCCCGCCTACTGGGGGCCAATGGGAAGCTGGAACTCGAATTGGACCCCAAGACAGGCAATGTGCGGACCGACCCCGTGCAATTTCAACAAGTCCTATTGAACCTGGTGCTCAATGCCAAGGATGCGTTGCGGGATCAAGGCCGGGTGATCATCCGAACCGGCTCGCGCGAGGTCAGGCCGGGCCTCAATCGTCGGGCCACCGACCCGGTGCCGGGTCGCTACAATGTGGTCTCGGTTGCCGACAATGGGACCGGCATCGACGTGGAA
The DNA here is from genome assembly GCA_021734075.1 of Cephaloticoccus sp. GTDB lineage: Bacteria > Verrucomicrobiota > Verrucomicrobiia > Opitutales > Opitutaceae > Cephaloticoccus. The sequence continues at coordinate 6,309 of JAIPJW010000118.1, read as the reverse complement.
GCGCAGAAGCATTTATTCGAGCCCTTTTTCACCACCAAGCCCGAGGGCAAGGGTTCCGGACTGGGCCTGGCCATGGTCTATGGCGTGGTGCAGCAAAGCGGGGGCTTTGTTTCCGTGCAAAGTGAGCTTCTGGTGGGCTCAACCTTCGAGATATTGCTCCCCGCCGTGGCTGAATCCGCAGAGGTCATGCCCGCCGCTGCGGCTGCGCCCATCCCGGCGTTACCGGTTACGCGGGGCCATGAGGTGGTATTGGTGATCGAGGAGGATGAGGTGTTGCGCAAGATGGTGGCGGGTATTCTAACCGCGGACGGTTACCGGGTGTTGGACGCCCGCACGACCGCCGAGGGGGCCAAGCGGGCAAAGACATACCGACCGGCGGTGCAGTTGTTGGTGACGAACCTGAGTGCCGAAGGGGAAAAGCTGGCGCGGACTTTGCAGAAACAGGACCCCAATTTACGGGTGTTGAATGCCTGTAATCATAACGGCCAACGCGCACTGGCTTGGTTGCCCGCCGACCACCAAACTTCCCTGCCCAAACCCTTCGCCTTGAGCGAACTGCTCAAGGCGGCGCGCCGCCTGCTCGATGCCTGAGGGGACCACCAGCCCGATGAGGAAATCCGGCAGACCCGAACGATCATGAAACTGCACGTGTTGCCCACCCGGGCCGCCGGCGCGGCGGAAAACATGGCGACGGACTTTTTGCTGCTCCAGCGTTATCCGGAAATAGCGGTGCGTTTCCGGCACTACGACTGGCATCGGCCCGCCTGCACTTTTGGCTACAGCCAGAAGATAGAATTTGTGCGGGGCCAGCTGGCCCGCGATGAATCGGTGGATCTTTGTCGCCGGCCCACCGGGGGCGGGATAGTGGATCACCGGGAGGATTGGACTTATGCGCTGGTGATCCCGCGCGGTCACCCGTTGGAGGAATTACGGGCCACCCAGAGTTACCGCACGGTGCATGAGGCACTGGCGGCGGCGTTGCACCGGCAGCAGGTCCCGGCGGTGGTAAAGCTGGCCTGTGAGCCACCGGTCGAGGGTGAAACCTGCAGTGCCAGCGGGGTGTGCTTTCAGCGCGCCGAGCTTTACGACGTGGTCCACGCCCGGACTGGGGAAAAGATCGCGGGTGCGGCGCAAAAACGAAACAAGCATGGGCTGCTTTTCCAAGGATCGCTCTGGCGACCGGCGGTCGGAGGGGACGTGGATTGGGAGGGCCTGCACGAAAACTTCACGGAGGCTTTGGGCCATGCATTGCAGGCCGAGGCAGTGCCGACCCCGATGCCGGAATTCGCCGAGGGTGAACTGGACGGGTTGACCGAGCAGTATGCGTCACCCGAGTGGAACGAGAAACGTTAACGGGGGAACCTTGGGAGGCATCTTGGTGGGGTGGGAATATCCGCCCCCACCTTCGTGGGCATAAAACTATTTTGCCGGAGTTGGGGTGGCCGGGGCGACCTGAACCGGCGGGGCGGACGCCGGTTGCCAGAAGTAGTGCCCGCGCCGGACGCAATCGAGGCGGACGGCCACGGCCGCCAAGCCCAGGGCCACCAGGACGAGCAGCCAGGTGCGCAGGGGATGTTTTTTGGCTGCGTAGGGATCGCCCAGGATGCGCACGCTGTTTTTGGGCAGGGTGGCCTGATCGGTGAGTGCGGTGCCGAAGGGAACTGAAATCTTGACGCGGCCGTTGATGGCCCAGCCGTTGGCATCGAGAATGGGGCCAAGATTGCGCTGACGGAGCTTGATCCCGGCGATCAACATTGAGGGACCCGAGATCAGCAGGATGATCCCGATGATTCCCACCGGCATGAAAAATCCGAGACCGAGGAAGCCGGCGATAAACCCGCCCAACAGCGTGCCAATGGCACCGAGACCGACCCCGAGGGCGGCCACGGTGCCGACCTCGAACTTGGGTTTGGCTGGTGCCCCGGCCTTGCCGGTGGCAGCCGTATCCACGGTCTTTAGCGCCGCACCCTCGAGTTTGCTGGTGGCGGCGCTGTCGGCGGCGGCGGCCCGCTTGGCGACTTGTTCCTCGATGAAACGCACCGCTTTTTTGTAGGGAGCCCAAAAGGCCTGGCGCACGCTGATGGGATTATCGATCAGCTTGGTGATGGTAGCATCCCAATCGCGACCCTTGCGGTCGTAGAAAATGCCGTGCCGGCCGACAAAGAGATAGTCGCTGTCGCCTTGGGTGAAGCAGGCGGCGATGCTGATTTTTTCACTGCCGGGCCGCACACATTCCACATAGGCGATGTAGGCCTTGCTCATGGCGGCGAGCACGGCATGGGTCGCCGGGTTGTCCACCCGCACGCAGAGATCGCAGGATCGGCTGTCCAGGAACAGGGTGCCGGCCTGAAAAATGGCATTTTTATCACGGGCAAAGAAGTCGGCGAAATTGACGAAGTTGTGCAGCAGGGCGCGGAGGTCACGGTTGTAACGGGCGAGTCGTTCCACATCACTGATGGCCTTGAACTCGGGTTCGAGTGCCTTGTCCTTGTCGACCAGCGCGGTCAGTGCAGCACGGCCATTGCCGGCCAGAATTTCCTTGGCCCGGGGCAGGCCGAGTTTCTCGACGGCCGACCCGGCTTTGCCCCCCAGCCAGGTCTCATAGGCGGCAAACTTGGCATTGAGCTCCGTCCATTCGGCCGCGGTCAGCGATGTTTTGTCCGCCCCGAAGACGGGCGTGACCGCGGTTTCGTGCAGGGTGGCGAGAGCCTTGGTCCAGGCGGGGTTGACGCCCTCGAGCAGGGGCAGCAGCTTGCTCGACTCGATGCGAGCCAGGGGAAAATCGGCCACTTCCTCGGCGGAAAGTTTCAGGTCCTTGGCGGCGATGGCGAGGTATTCGGATTCACTGCGATTGAGCGCAGCGATGGCGCGCTGGTCAAAGGCCGCCATGCGGCAGCGGGCAAAATAGTCCTCCACCTTGGTGCGCACCGCCTTGATGGCGTTGCAGGCGGCGGCGGTGGCATCGCCCAGCACGGCGATGTCCTTGGTGCCGCTCTGTTCGAGCCAGGCGGTGTAGGCATTGAGATCGGCGAAGAAGGTGTCGATCTGGGCCGAGGTAATGCCAAGGACCCCGGAACGGGCGGCGGTGCCCCCGGAACAGGTGATGATGTCCTTGATCAAAAGCTGAATGGCGGGGTCCTCCGTGGCCTCGGGGGGGATGATCCCCGATCCGTTGAGGACGCTGGCCGCGAAAATCGCGGCGGTATTGGCAGCGTCCGCCGTGGTGAGCGCGCTGTCCGTTTCCTTGCCGAGGCTGCGCAAAATCTGCTTGGCCGAACCCTGCAGGATGCTGCCACCCGGGGCGGAGGTGTTGATGGCCGCGATGGCCAGATTGTCGTTCCCTGCCAGCAGATCGCTCGGGTTGTTGAGACGGGTGGCGGCCCATTTTACGGCGGCGAGCAATTCGGGCACGCGAATGCGGCCATCGGCATCGGCATCAATGAGGGCCAGGGTCTTTTCGTCAATTTCCAGGCCTTTGACCGGGCAACTCAAGGCCACCCAGAGCTTCTGATCGAGGTGCTCGAGGTTGATTATATCGGCACTGGTGTTGAGGGCGACTTGATCGATTCCGCCGGTGCGGAAGAAAGTCCAGATGTGGGAGGAGTGGGGAGCGGTGGACATGGGAGGATTCGGTCTTGAATCGTGCAAAAATATTTGGGCATGGCAATCCCGCCCATTGGTCCGTGCTCGTTCAGGACGTCGGTCCGGTCAGGGTGATCACGCACTCCAGGTGCCGGGTTTGGGGAAACAGGTCAAAGGGTTGCACGGCGGTCAGGTGGTATCCGGCCGCCAAAAATCCCGCCAGGTCGCGCATCTGGGTGGCCGGATCGCAGGAAACATAGACGACGGTGCGCGGGCCATAGGCGATGAGCTGCTGCACGAAGGCGGCATCGCAGCCCTTGCGCGGGGGATCGATGATGACGGCGGTTTCGCCCGCGGGAAAATCGAGGTCACCGAAAATGGCGGCGGCATCGCTGGCCAGAAACGTGGCGTTGCCAATGCCGTTGGTGGTGGCGTTTTCCTGGGCAAAGACGATTGAACTCATGCTGATCTCAACTCCGGCCACGCGTTCGAATTTTTCCGCCGCACTCAGGGCAAAGAGGCCGCTGCCACAATAGGTATCGACGAGAAAGCGGGCGCCACTCGCACACGCCTGCGCACTGACATAGGCCGTGAACGCGGGTAGAATGAACGGGTTGTTCTGGAAAAAATCGCGGGCGAGAAAGCGCAATTTCAACCGGCCCACGGTTTCGGTAATCACGGTATCAAACTCGGTGGCCACGGCCCCGCCGGCATCGCGCAGGAGAAGGGTGGAGCCGCGTTGGTAGCTACCGCGTTGGGCCAGCACCGCGGCGCGAGCGATGGTCAGTTGCGCATTGATGGCATCCGTGGCAATGTCGCAGTGCGGCACATCCACCAAATCAAAGCGCGTGCCCTGCCGGAGAAATCCGATGGGCATGGTCCCATCGGCGCGCGGCGGATTGAAGTGCGGGGTGATCTTGGAGCGGTAGCCGAATTCCATCGGTGAGCCGATGACCGGGGCCACCGGGAAGGACACACCTGCCATGTGCTGCAGCAGTTCCTCCACTTGCTGCCGTTTCCACACCAGCTGTTCGGCATACGTGAGGTGTTGATACTGACAGCCCCCGCAGTGCCCAAAGAGGGGACAGCGCGGCGAGACGCGATGGGGAGAGGGTTGCAACACTTCAACCAGATCAGCTTCGGAAAAATTCTTGTGGTTGCGAAATATCCGCACCCGCACCCGCTCGCCCGGCAAGGTAAACGGCACCATGACCACCCAGCCGGTTTCCGGCTGGGTGGTGGCTATAAGTTTTAAGCTTTCAGCTTTGGGCTCATTCAAGGGCACCCGGCCCAACCCCACGCCGCGGTTGGTCAGGGTGGATATGACCAACTCCAACTCGTGATGGTAGGGAAACGGACGGGCTTGAAATTTGTTTTTTGCCACGGAGGCACTGAGAACACAGGGAAACTTCGACAAGCGAAAGCTGAAAGTCCGTTGAGATTCTCCGTGCGCTCCGTGGCTCAGTGGCTAGAAACAGGGAGGATGTCCGTCGAAAAAATTACCAGTTTGCAGAATCCGCGCATCAAGCACTTGGTGAAATTGCGCGACCGTCGGCCGCGCGACGAAGCCGGGGTGTTCATGGTTGAGGGTTACCGCCAGATTCGCCGGGCTTTGGAAAAACACATTCCGTTGCAGGAACTTTATATCTGTCCCGAGTGGTATCTGGGGGAAAACGAACCTGCATTGATTGCCCAGGCCGAGGCGGCCGGGGCGCTGGTGGTTGAACTGTCCAAGGACGCCTTTGCCAAGGTGGCCTATCGGGAACGGCCCGATGGATTGCTGGCCCTGGCGCCGCAGTGGCGACGTTCACTGGATGATCTCAACCTCAGTGTGACGCCATTTTTGCTGGTGGTGGAGGCGATTGAAAAGCCGGGCAATCTGGGCACGATCCTGCGCAGTGCCGATGCGGCCGGTTGCGAGGCAGTAATCGTGTGCGACCCGGTGACGGATATTTTCAACCCCAACGTGGTGCGGGCCTCCACCGGGGTGCTGTTTTCCGTGCCGCTCGTGGTGGCGGAAAGCCAGCAAGTTCACGCCTGGTTGAAGTCGCATGGCGTGCGCACCGTGGCGACCACGCCCGCGGCAGAGAAACTCTACACCGAGGCAGACCTGCGTGGACCGTTGGCGGTGATCATGGGCAGTGAGCAATACGGCCTGAGTGAGTTTTGGCTGACCAACGCGGATTTGCCGGTGCGCATTCCCATGGCGGGGCAGGCGGATTCGCTCAACGTGGCGATGGCCACGATCATCACGCTGTTTGAGGCCGTGCGGCAGCGGTCCTGACGGTGGATTATTTTTTAACCAACCGGTTGATCAGGCCCCGGTAGGCGGGCAGGAGGGCTGCGGCCATGGCGAGCTTCACGGCCAGGTCGCCGATGGCGAGGTGCAGCCAACTTATACTGGAACCGGCAAAGGCGAGACTGAAGAAAATCGCCGTATCCACAATGGAGGCCACACAGGAGCCCAGAAAAGGAGCCTTCCACCAGCTCTGCTGGCGCAGCCGGTTGAAAATCGAAACATCTAGGAGCTGCGAGACGATGAACGCCGTGCCCGAAGCGATCGCGATACGCACCGGAGCCAGCAGGGCTGAGCTGGTCAGGCCGATGGCGAACCCGACCCAGGCCACGCGCCGGGCGAGTTGGGGACCCACCACGCGGTTGCAGACATCGGTCACCAGGTAGGCGACCGGATAGGAAAAGGCGCCCCAGGTCAGCCAGGCATTGAGG
>JAIPJW010000117.1 GCA_021734075.1 Cephaloticoccus sp. | reverse complement strand
GATCCAGTCCGGATGGGCCGTGCGCAGGTGCGCGGCCGTGCGCTGGGTGCGGGCCGGTTGCTCCGGACGCATAGCGGAGCCATAATCGGCACATTGAGGATCGTGAAAGATCAACATCGGGGTAATGGCCGCAAAAAGCCGCAAAAGTCGCAAGAATCGAAACCAAGCGGACCCGGGCCAGGCAGCGGTATTTTTAGTTTTTGCGCTTTCGGTGGGTTTTTGCGGCTATCACGCCTCATGAAAGTCGTTGTGCTATGTTCCGGGGGAATGGATTCAGTGACCGCGCTCCATTGGGCGCGGCGGGAACATGACGTGACCGCGGTGCTGAGCTTCAACTACGGGGCCAAGCACAATGATGCGGAATTGCCTTATGCGGCAGAGCAGGCGGCGCAGCTGGGCATCCGGCACGAGGTGATTGCCCTGGATTTTGTCAACCGGCTGTTTGCCTCCAACCTGCTCAAGAGTGGCGGGGAGATTCCGGAAGGTCACTATCAGGCGGCCAACATGAAGCAGACGGTCGTGCCATTTCGGAATGCGATCATGTTGTCCATTGCGTGCGGCTGGGCGGAAAGTCTTGGGGCGGCAGGATTGGTGATCGCGGCGCACGGTGGAGACCACGCGATTTATCCGGATTGCCGGGAGGAATTCATGGCGGCGATGGGCGACGCCATGCGGGTCGGCACCTATGCCGGAGTGCAATTGTTGCGTCCCTTTATCGCGCGCACCAAGGGCGAAATTGTGACGGAGGGCATCAGGCTCGGGGTGGACTATGCGCGAACCTGGTCCTGCTACAAAGGCGGCGCGGTGCACTGTGGAAAGTGCGGCACATGTGTGGAGCGCCGTGAAGCGTTCATGGAGGCCGGGGTGCCGGATCCGACCGAATATGCCGAAACCGGGCCATTGCCACCTCGACCCGCGAGCGATCAGTCGTCAGCTCGCAGCGGCTTGCCCAATCCGGGTGACCCCAAATTGAAAGCCGACCGCTGAAGGTCTAAAGCTTATCCCATGCTGATTTCCGAGATATTCCATTCCTTGCAGGGTGAAGGCGAACTGACCGGGGTGCCCTCGGTTTTTGTGCGGAGCAGTGGATGCAATCTGCGCTGCAATTGGTGCGACACGCCTTACGCTTCGTGGAATCCCGAAGGCAGGACCATGGAGATCGCGGATATCGTGAAGGCGGTCCGGGCTTTCCCGGCGCGACATGTGGTGTTGACCGGCGGTGAACCGATGGTGGCCAAGGACATGGCCGGACTGGCGGCAGAGCTGAAGCAATCGGGTTATCACCTTACGATCGAGACCGCGGCCACCGTGGCTCCTGAAGGCATCGCCTGTGACCTGGCATCGCTCTCCCCGAAGTTGCGCAACTCGACCCCGGATGAGCGCCTGAGTGAGCAATGGCGGGAAAAACATGAAAAGCTGCGTTGGCAACCCGAAGTCGTGCGCGCCTGGGTCGATGGCTACGACTATCAATTCAAGTTTGTGGTGGCCCAGCCTGCCGACGTGGAGGAGGTGGCATCGTTGCTGGGGGACCTGGGCCGGAACATTCCCCCGCACAAGGTGCTGTTGATGCCGGAGGGAACAGCCATGGTTAATTTGCGGGAGCGGGCGCCTTGGCTGGCTGAATTGTGCAAGGCGCTCGGCTACCGTTACGCGCATCGGCTGCAGATCGAATTGTTTGGTAACACGCGCGGCACATGAAACCCCGCTTGCTCCGGCTGCTGCCGCAGGTCGCGCCGCCACGAAAATTATCGGAGGAACTGGCCGATTTGCGCATCCGGCTGGGTTCACGACCGGTCACCTTGCGCGAGGTGATCTACGTGTTGCGGGGCCGGGCTTACACCCTGCTGATCATTCTGCTCACCCTGCCCTTCATCACGCCGATTCCACTCCCCGGGGTCTCCACTCCCTTTGGCTTGGCGATTGCGTTCATAGCGTTGCGCCTGACGTTGGGCCAGCGCCCGTGGTTGCCGATGAAGCTGCAACGCAAGCAGCTGCCCGCGGGATTTTTTGACAAGGTCTTTGCGGTGGCGGCCCGGGTGATCCGGTTGTTGGAATCGTTTTTGCGCCCCCGCCTGGCGATGGTCAGTGCCAGCGGCGCGGTGCTGCGGCTGCACGCGTTTTTTATTTTGATTTCCGCCCTGGTGCTGTTGCTGCCCCTGCCGATTCCCTTCAGCAATTCCTTTCCCGCGTGGACGATATTGCTGCTCGGCGCGGGCATGCTCGAACGCGACGGACTGTTTATCCTGCTCGGTTATGTGGTCTTCGTCTTGGGCGTGGCCTATTTCATTCTGCTGGGCGAGGCCGCGGAGAAGATGATGCAGGCCCTCATGCACTGGTTTTCCGGCTGAAGGTTTGTTTTGTCTCTGCCGGCGCGGAGCCAAGACTGCGGTTCGATCATGGCCCTTCCGACCCGGCATATGCCCAACATTCTCTTGGTGGTTGCTGACGACCACCGGCAGGATTGCCTGCATGGTGACCGGGTCACCGGCCCGGCAACCCCGACCTTGGACTCATTGGCCGCGCAGGGCACGGAATGCACCGGGGCCCGGATCATGGGTGGCGACAGTCAGGCGGTGTGTGTGCCAAGCAGGGCGGCCCTGTTGACCGGTTGCGGTTCCCGGCGCGCCTTGGCCAACCCATTGTCCGCGGATTTTTGTGAACGGCAACGCATCAACCCCAACTGCCGGACGCTGGGTGAAGTGTTGGGTGCGGCGGGATATCGCACCCATGTCGTGGGCAAATGGCACAATGACCCCGGGACGCTCAATCGCAGTTTCAACTCGGGCGAGGCCCTGTTTTTGGGCGGGATGGGCGCACATGAGGCTCCGAGGCTGCACCGCTATGACGCGCGGGGAAACTATGCGCCGGAAGCCGCGGTGCGCACCCCGGGATTTTCCTCCGAGTTGTTTGCCGAAGCGGCGATCCGTTTCATTGAGAAGGCAAAGCCCGGGCAGGCTCCGTTCTTCCTCTACTGCGCCTTCACCTCACCGCACGATCCGCGCACGCCACCCGCGGATTTCCGGGCCCGGTATCGGGACCGGGACCTGATATTGCCGGAAAACTTTTTGGCGCGGCACCCTTTTGACAACGGAGAACTAGCAGTAAGGGATGAAAAGTTGGCACCCCTGCCCCGTGACCCCGCCACGATTCGCCGCCATCGTGGGGACTACTATGGCATGATCGAACATCATGATCACCAGCTGGGCCGGATGCTGGCAGCACTGGAACATGCGGGACTACTTGAGGAGACCCTCATCGCTTATGTTTCCGATCACGGTCTCGCCTTGGGCTCGCACGGCCTGCTGGGAAAGCAAAACCTCTACGAGCACAGTCTGCGGGTGCCCTTGATCATGAAGGGACCGGGAATTCCAGACGGACGATTGGTGAGTCAGGACGTGTATGCCCACCGCTTGTTTGCGACCCTGTGCGAATTGGCGGGAGTCTCCGTGCCGGAGACCGTGGAGGTCTCTTCGTTAATGCCGTTACTCAAGGGCGGAGAGAAAGCGGTCGCGGATACCCCACTCCATTTCGCCCACTACTTTGACCGGCAACGCATGGTAAAGGATGAACGCTGGAAGCTGATCCAATACCGGGTGAATGGAGGGCGACGAGAACAGTTGTTCGATCTGCGCAACGACCCGCACGAGTTGCGGGACTTGGCATCTGAACCTGCGATGCAAACGCACCTGACCCGACTGGCAACTGCGCTAAGGAACGGGCCGCCGGGGTTGACTTCCTGGTGACCAGCTGAGGATCGCTGCGCAATTACGCACAAGCATATCCAGTGATGATGGGTGGACAACGGTTACGGGTGAACTCGACATTTGGCGCGAGATCTTCAGTTATAAACCCATGTCCGACGTTACCGCCTCGGCCCTTGGAGAGCTTGGCCAAATTTCCCATGTCGTCAGTGACCTGGATCGGGCCGTTGAATTTCTGCGTGATCAAGTGGGGTTGAGATTGCTGTTTCAATTTCCGCCGGGTCTGGCTTTTTTCGCGCTGGGGAGGGTGCGATTGATGGTGACGAAGCCGGAGGGCGGGATCAGAGCCGGAGCAAACTCCACCCTGTATTTCAAGGTGAAGGATATTGTCGCGGTGCGGTCGGCGATGCAGGAGCGAGGGGTGGTTTTTGAAGACGAACCGCATCTCATCGCGAAGATGCCCGACCATGAATTGTGGATGACTTTTTTCCGTGATCCCGACGGCAGTCTGTTGGGATTGATGGAAGAGAAACGGTGATGCGCTGGCGGGATACGGCGATCCCGCTTGGCATTGCTAGAATTCGTCAAAAGCGATCTGCGTTGCAGGGACCCCGAGTTGGGCCAGCATGGCAGTGCAGGCCTTGATCATCTGCGGCGGGCCGCAAAGGTAATACTCGACCGACTTTGGGTTGGGGTGATCGCGCAAATATTTTTGCAACACAACCTCGTGGATCAGACCGGTGTGACCGGTCCACGCGTCCTCGGGAAGCGGGGCGGAAAGCGCGAGATGAAAGGTAAAATTCGGGTGTCTGGTGGAGAGGGCGGTGAAATACTCATCGTAGAAAATCTCCTGCCTGGAGCGTGCACCATACCAGTAGCTGATTTTGCGATGGGAGTTTTCCGTTTCCAACAAGTGGGAGAGATGGGCCCGCAGCGGGGCCATCCCCGCACCACCGCCAATATAGACAGCTTCCTTCTGGGTGGGTTTGAGATGAAAATCCCCATACGGTCCGATGGCGGTGACCGTGTCACCGGGCCTGAGGTTGAACATGTAGGCGGAGCCGACACCGGGCGGGCAATCCTGCCCGGGTGGCGGGGTGGCGATGCGGACATTGAAGCGCAGGGTGTGCTCGGTGGCGGCGTTGCTGGCGAGGGAGTAATTATTGCGCCGACCGGCGGTGGGATTGGAAGCAATCAGATCGAAGACGTGCTGCGCGTCCCAGACACCCGCATAAGGCGCGGGAATGTCAAAGTGGCGAAACTTGATTTCCCGGTAGACCGGAATATCGAACTGCAGATAGTCGCCGGGCGTGAAAGCGAGGGCATCGGATGAGTCGACCCGTTCAATCACCAACTCCTTGATAAACGTGGCCACGCTGCGATTGGACACGACGCGAAAGGTGCAGGTCTTTGCGGCCCGGGCTCCGGCTCCGCCGGGATGCAGCAAATTCAGATGGAGCCGCCCCCCCCGTTCGGCCAACGGGTAAGTGACCAACCCCCGACAGACCGGTGAGCGTGCGGGGGCACCATCGGCGAGATTGAAGCGCCCGTTGTGCTTGGGACATTCGATGATCGCGCCCTTCACCAGTCCGTTGGCGAGATGGGTGTTGCCGTGCGTGCACACGCCATCAGTCGCGAAGAGTTGGCCCTCCGCATCGCGATAGAGCGCATAGGTTCTGTGTCCGTGATCGAAACGGATGACGTCGGCGCGACCCAAATCGGCGGCGGCACAGATTTCAATCCAACCGTCGGCATCGGGCTGGACGTCGGTGCGGTGGGTGTCCGAATCCGGATGTCGCGCGGGCGCCGGAGGGAGCCGACGTTTTATGTGATGAGCCGGATCTTTCACCTGGCGCAGGACAGTCGGCACGATTTCGCGAAAGGCCTCGAGAATGCTGCCGTAGGGCGTGGGCATGTCGGATTTCACCAGTGCATGCAGACGCGGCAGGTTGTGATACGGCACGAGCGGAAACATGTGATGCTCCACGTGGTAATTCATGTTCCAGTAGAGATAACGGTGGATCGGGTTCATGTAGACCGTTCGGCAATTGAGCCGGTGATCGAGGACGTTTTCGGCGAGACCGGCGTGCTGGGTGTAGCCGTAGATCAACATCAGCCACGTGCCGAAGATATTGGTCAGGCCCACATACATCAGCGGCAGGATGCTTTGGGTGTAAATCGCCAGACCGATGACGGAAGCGTAGATCAGAACGTAGATACGGGCCTTGAAGTAGATTTTGGAAAACTCGCTTTCCGGGATGTAGGTTTTTTCCTCGGGGCGCATGCGCCCGGTGGCATGGGTGAGAATCTGTCCGAAGTAGTTGCGGTAGACCGGGAGATTAAAGATCCCCCATGCCATGCGTTTGAGATTGGGCGGACGGGGCACGGCAATTTCCGGGTCGCGGCCGACGATGATGGTGTCGCTGTGGTGCCGGGTGTGACTCCAGCGCCAGAGGGTCGATTCGCGCATGATCATGAACGAGGCGATCTCGTAGAGCACGCGATTCATCCAATCGGTCTTGAAAGCGGTGCCGTGTTCGGATTCATGCCACCGGGAATCCGAACTCGAGGCATAGAGCACCGCGTAAACCATGTAGGGCAGTATCGCCCACCAGGAACCCCAGAGGGCGTAGGTGGCATAACCGCTGCCAAAAATCAGGGCGAACCAAATGGTCGTGTCGCGTATGGCCGGGCCGTTGCGGCGTTCCAGCAGTTTGCGCATCTCGGCGCGCGGCACGGGACACTGATACCAGTCGGCCTCGGCCAGGCCTTTTTCAACCGCCGCGGCGGCGTTTACTCCGACGAGACTGTAGTCGAGGGTTGGGGGCGGTTGCGGGAGGACGGTGGTGGGGTGGGCGTCACTCATTTTGGGGAGGGGAATCGGTCAAACGACGGAGAAAGCGTAAATCGTGGTGCGGCGTTGGGGCGTGCCGGGACGCACCAGGATGTCACCCAAATCCGGGTGATCGACCCCGTCCGGGTAGCCCTGGCACTCCAGACAGAGGGCGCCGTGCCGGGGGTAGTTCCGTCCGGATTTTCCCGTCAGGGTCCCGTCGAGTGAGACGCCGGTGTAAAATTGCAGGCAGCAGTCGTCGGTGGAAACCGTAAGCGCGCGACCCGATGCGGGCTCGATGACCCGGGCCACGACACTGGGCGCGGCAGACACGGAGGGCCGCAGGAGATAATTTTCCCCGTGGGACTTGAAGAGCCGGGGCAGGACATCACCCAAGCGCCGGGCGGTGCGAAAATCATTGGGCGTGCCGTCCACGGATTGGCGTTGGCCGGTCAAAGTCATGTCATTGTCGGCCGGCACGCAGGCATCGGCAAAAATCTGCACCGCGTGATCGGCAATGATGCCGGAGCCTTCACCCGCGAGGTTGAAATAGGAATGGTTGGCCAGACTTAATGGCGTGACACGATCGCTCGTCGCCTCGGACTCGATGATGAATTCGTTGTTCGCCGTCAGGGTGTAAGTGATGGCAACATCAAGATTGCCGGGGTAACCTTCCTCCCCGTCAGGACTGTGGTAGGTGAGACGCAATGAATCCGCGCCGTCGGGGCGGTTGACGGGGTTCGCGCGCCACAGGCGTTTGTCGAAACCGATCTTACCACCATGGAGATGATTGGGTCCGTCCGTGCAGGCAAGTTGATGAGTCTGACCTTCGATCTTGAGCAATCCTCCGGTGACACGTCCGGCGATGCGGCCGATGATCGCGCCAAAGTAAGGGTGCCCCGCGACATAGGCCTTGAGGTTGTCGAATCCGAGCACGACATCGGCCAGGTCGCCCAGGCGGTCCGGGACTCGCAGCGCGGTGACAATGCCGCCGTAAGTGATGACCTCGAGAGAGGCGCCGGCGGCATTGGTCAGAACAAATTTTTCAATCGATTCGCCTGAGGGCAAGGTGCCGAAAAGGGATGAGGTCATGATACAGTTACACGAAATTGAGGGGTGAAAAACGGTCAGGCAAAAGTGACCGGACTATTTATGGCGTTGCCAGTCGAACTTGTTCTTGTCGATCCAGCGGTAGTGATCGGCGTAGCGCAGACCGGCGGCGGAATTCTCGTCGAGAATGACCGTGGCGCGGGGATGCAATTGCAGAGCGGACCCGGGGCAGATGGCGGCGAGCGGGCCCTCGATCATGTGCTCGACCGCGCGAACCTTGGCGGGACCGAATGCGAGCAAAAGGACCCGCCGGGCATCGAGGATGGTGCCGATACCCATCGTCAAGGCGTGCTTGGGCATCTCTTCCAACGAGCCGAAAACGGCGCTGTTATCCTGCAGGGTTTGTTCGGATAGGATTTTGATCCAGGTCCGGGAGCGCAGCGAGCCGGTGGGCTCGTTGAATCCGATGTGACCGTTGCGGCCCAGACCGAGTAACTGGATGTCGATGCCGCCGGCGTCGAGGATGCGTTGTTCGTAACTGCGGCATTCGACATGCATGTCCGCCGCCGTGCCGTCCGGCACATGCGTGTTTTTTTGATCAATGTTGATGTGCTGGAACAGATGCTCCCGCATGAACCAACGGTAGGACTGGTCGTGGGTCGCGGGCAGGCCGACGTATTCATCGAGGTTGAAGGTCGTGATCCGGCTGAAATCAAGTCCCTCCTCGCGGTGCAGCCGGATCAATTCCCGATAGAGCATCAGCGGAGTGCGGCCGGTGGCGAGGCCGAGCACGGCATCGGGCTTTTCACGGACAACCCGGGCAATGATCTTGGCGGCGAGCAGGCAACCGGTCTCGGGGGTGTCGCGGATGATGACTTCCATATCGATCAGGCTAGGGTCGCGTCGTCGCGAGGGGAAACTCAAAAAATGTCATCTATCAGGCCCCGTGGTTAATCATTGGGTAGGGAATGATTCTAATTTTCGCCGGAGTTTCCCTCCTTGCAGATTGGGTCATGCGATCGAGCGATCACCGACGTTGGATACGACTGTTGGGCTTGCCGGTGGTATTCCAGCGACAGTGAGCTGGTTGCTCAGTGCCGGAGGCGGGCCTGCAGTTTTTTGACCTCGGGGCTGATGGCGCCGCATTCGCCCCCACCGCAACCGGAGGATTTCTTGCGAAAGGCACGCCGCACCAGCCAGACGGCGGCGATGGCCACCGCGAGGAGGGAAAGCAGGGTTTGGATTTCCGGAGTCATGAATCAAAAGCCGAGAGCGGTCCCGACCTGATAAACAATTAACGACAAAAGCCACGCGGTGCCAGTCATGTAGGCGATTTGGAACAGCGGCCAGCGCCAGGAATTGGTTTCCCGCCGCACCACCGCGACCGTGGCGACACATTGCATCGCAAACACGTAGAACACCATGAGCGTGAGACAGACCAGGGGCGTAAAGAGCGGCCGACCGTCGGGCCAGGTGGCCTCAGCCAGGGCCTTGCGCAACGGGGTGGTGTCGTCGCCGTTGTCCTCCGCATTGAAAACCACGCCCATGGTCGAAACGAAAACTTCGCGGGCGGCGAAGGAACTGATGAGGCCGATGCCAATCTGCCAATCGAAGCCCAGGGGCTTGATCACGGGTTCGAGCAGATGTCCGGCCTGACCGGCAAAGCTCTGGGCGAGTTGCTGGCTGGGTGGCACACCGGCCGGAACCTTCGGGTAGGCGGCAAGGAACCATAGCACGATGGAGATGCCCAGGATGATGGTGCCGGCACGCTTGAGGAAGAGCCAGGCACGTTCCAGCATATGTAATGCGACATCCTTGACCGCCGGGAGCCGGTAAGGGGGCAGTTCCATGATCATGAGCGGGGGTTCGCCCTTGAGCAGGGTGCGCTTGAAGAGCCAGGCAAAACTAAAGGCGCCGGCCGTGCCGAGAAAATACATCAGGATCATGAGGCCGACCTTGGTCGGCAACGGGACCCGCTCCCCAGGGACCAGGGCGGCGATCATGAGCAGGTATACCGGCAGGCGTGCGGAACAACTCATCAGGGGTGCGACGAGAATGGTGACGAGTCGATCCTTGTGATCCTCAATGGTGCGCGTGGCCATGATGCCGGGAATAGCGCAGGCATAGGAGCTGAGCATGGGGATGAACGACTTGCCGTTGAGACCCACGCGGCTCATCAACCGGTCCATGATGAAGGCGGCCCGCGCCATGTAGCCGGTGCTTTCCAACAGACCGATGAAGAAAAACAGAATCAGGATCTGGGGCAGAAATATGATGACGCCCCCTACTCCGGCCACCGCCCCATCGGTGAGCAGGTCGCGCAGGTCACCGGCCGGCATGGCCGACTTGACCCAATCGGCGAGACTGGCGACATGATCGTCGATCCAGTTCATGGGATACTCGGCGAGAGTAAAGATACTCAGAAACATCAGCGTCATCACGCCACCGAGCACCAGCCACCCCCAGATTGGATGAGTTACGACGGCATCGATGCGATCACTGCTGCTTGGCCCGGTCTGGACGATCCGGTGTTCCACGGTGTCCGCACACAGGCGGGTGATGGCATCATAGCGCGAACTTACGAGCGTGCCGGCCCAGTCGGTGCCCTCTGCGGCCCAGCGTTTTTGCCAATTTTGCAGGATATCCGTGGTGCGGGAATCGAGCGGCGCCGATCCGGCAACGCGCACGGAATTCTGATCGGTTAAAAGAAGCAGAGCCTCGGCGCGGGCAATCAGGGGCGACTTGCCGCTGTGATCGATCAGCGAGGCTTGAATTTCAGCTACGGCGGGGGCAATGGCGGCGGGCACGTCCCAGGCATGCCGCGAAAGGGGCAATTCGGCCCGGCTCATCGCCACGCGCAGTTCAACCAGCCCCTTGCCATTGACCGCCTCACAGGGAATCACGGGAATACCGAGTTCACGTTCAAGACGGGCCGTGCGGATATGAATGCCGGAATTGCGCGCGACATCCATCATGTTGAGCACAAGGATGACCGGTCGCCCCAGATCGAGGATCTGGTGAACCAGATAGAGATTTCGTTCCAGGTTGTTGGCGTCGACGATGCAGAGGATACGGTCAGGTTGGGCAGTATCGGGGCGCCGACCAAGCAACACATCACGTGTCACGGCCTCATCCGGTGAGCGGGCTGCCAGCGAATAGGCCCCGGGCAAATCAATGATCGTCATCGGCAGCCCGTGCTGGGAATAGGTCGTGCCGATTTTCTTTTCGACAGTGACGCCCGGATAGTTGCCGATTTTCTGTTTCAAACCGGTGAGGGCATTGAACAGCGTGCTCTTGCCGCAGTTGGGATTGCCCACGATCGCGTAGACGGGCTGGCGGGCTGACGATGGCGCGGGACCGGAAGGTGAAATATGAGATGGCAACGCCATGACGGTTCAGTCCCCCC
>JAIPJW010000116.1 GCA_021734075.1 Cephaloticoccus sp. | reverse complement strand
AGCCCGGCCTAGGACACCACCCTTTCACGGTGAGAACCGGGGTTCGAATCCCCGTGGGGACGCCAAAATAAAGCCGCCTGCAAGGCGGTTTTTTAGTGTTTAGACCCCTGGGATGAGAACCCCGAATTCGACGGAGCGAAGCGGAGAAGGGGCGCGCGGAGCGCGGGTGCGTTAGCACCTGCCACAGGCAGCCAATCCCCGCCGATCGGTCATCGCCTTGCTGCGCCCGTCGTATCCTGCAACGAAGACCGGAGCGAAGGGCTGATGGGGCCGGAAAATCAACCCGACCTCCAGACGGGTTGGTTATTGCTGGGACCGGTGGTTGTGTGCACCTCGATTAGAAGGTGAAAACGCAGAGAGGGCGCGCAAATCCCGCGCAAAAGTTTTCATCCGCGACTGAAGCCCTGAATGGCACGGACTAGGGTGAAGTGGCCAGAGGTCGGGGCGCTTCTGGAGAATTTATCATTATACTCATATATAATGATCTGTCCGTTATCACACAAATTCAGCGATTTATAAAATAGGGTTTTGTTGTCCACCGCCACGGTTGGTGAATTTGGCTTTATCGAGGAATTGAGCCCCAATATGAGGCATATTACCCACAAATAAAATATCGTATAAATGGGGAAAAATGGATATGAAGAAATTCAGTATTAGATGCCCCATTGAGGCTGTTTTACAGCCAACAACAACGGCTCCCGCCTTGGAGCAAACAACCCTCAATAAAATGATATTATGAATCCCACGGTGCCCCTCGCCCATATAATCAGAGGCTTGATTATATTGCTGTTGGTTACGGAGATAGCATTCGCGGCCAAAGACAAAACGAAGACAATAGATGCTGACCTGGTAGTTACGGGGGATGCCGCGATTGGTGGGAACTTGGCCGCAGCAGGTGCTTTGGATATCGCGGGCAATGTTTTTACCATGGGAACGCAGGCCGACACTTATGGGCTGGGGACATTTTACTTGGACAGTGGCATGGATGGGGTGCGCTGGCGGTTGAATCGCGAGGCCGGATGGCTCTGGGAAATGGAGGTGGCTGGTTCCATCAACCCGGCCATGCACCTGGATGCCACCAACAAGCTGGTGCTCTATGCCAGTGGTGTGGCCGGGGTGACGATGGATCCGGCCAGTCCGTCCCTGTCCTTGGGCGACAGTGTGCTGTATCGGAGTCCCAACGGGAACTTGAAAACCGACCGTCGGCTGCTGGCGGCGAATTTATCCGGCAACAACACCGGGGATCAGTCCCGGGCGGACCTTAATCTGGCACGCACGGACAACGTCACCTTCGGCCGGGTCAAGGCCGGTGCCGCCCTGCCCACGGATTTGGCCTTTGTGGCTGATGATCTCGGCAGCGACGAACGGGATTTTGCGATTTTTGCGGATGGAAAACAGAAATGGGGCACCGGTGCCGATGATCGGGACACCAATCTTTACCGCAGTGCGGCGGGCATATTGAAAACCGATGGAGCCTTGGTCGTGGGCAGTGAAAGCGAAAGCGTTTCGCCCGAGACCGGAGCGCTGACCGTGGTCGGCGGGGTGGGAGTTTTGGGCACGCTCAATGTGGCCGGGGATATTTCTGCTCCGGGCATTTCTACGGGTGCATTGTTATTGGCGAATTCTACCGGGGCCGCGGAACCGGTTGTGGACATTCGTTTTGCGAACGCGGAGGGTTTCAGCTTGGCGAGTTTGGCCGGGATTCCGGATACGGAAACCAGTGACCAGGGTGATTTATCCCTGGCCACCCGGGAGGGTGGCGGTGAGTTGAGTGAGAAAGTGCGCATAACAGGCAATGGCAATGTGGGCATCGGCACGTCCTCCCCGGACTTCAAACTTGATGTGGCGGGGGAACTGCGAGTGGCGGGGACGACACCCAGCGTGATGAAAGGTCCGTTGCTCTTGGTGCCCCAGGGCGATTTGCCCATGGGCGAATTCACCGCCGGGCCCAATCCCTCCGCCTTTTGAGTCGGGCAAACCAGCGACGCTCCTGCCATGAGCTTTACCACCTACCGCCGATCATGCGTAGCGGGGATGGTGTTTATTTTTCTGATCAACGGTATCGGTTCAACAGCGCCTCCTGATTGGTGGACGGATCGTGCCGTGTTGATCGCGGATGTGCCGGCCAAGGACTATGCTGCGGCCAACCTGGGGCAGGTCAAAGCCATCGCCAGCAAGGCCGTGGCGGAGATGAATGACCGCTTGCCGGGCGGGGCCGGCCCGGTCCTGAACGCCTTGGTGGCGGCGTGGAATGGGCCTGCCCCAACGGGTGACCCGAGGTCAGACTTTGCTGCGATCAACCAAGGCCAACTCAAGGCCATCGCCAAACCATTTTACGAACGACTCGCGGAACTGGGCTATGCGGGACCGCCCCTTCTGGCCGGCCAAAGCCATCCTTGGACCGACAGTCTGTCGGACGATGCCTCGTTTGCGGCCGCGAATCTCGGGCAGGTGAAATACCTGTTCAGCTTCGATCCGAGTTTGGTGAGTGATGACAATGGTGGCGATGGAACTGGCACAGGCAGTGGAGAAAACGGTGAGGGAGGCACAAGTGACGAAGGAGGCACGGGTGACGGAGGTGGAACTAGTGGTGGCACGGGAGGGGGCCAAGACTCTGGTGGTGGCAGTTCAGGCGGTGGCGGCAGCGAAGTGGAAGGGGATGGGGATACTGACGGTCTACCGGATTCGTGGGAGCTCTTGTTTTTTGGCAACTTGGCCTCTCAGGCTGACGCGGACGTTGATGGTGATGGACTAACCAATTTGCAGGAATATGAAGCCGGAAGTGATCCCCTCGATTATTACAATGGAATTGTCCCGCGTATTGCTGGACTAAAAACTGGGAGTTCGCTTTCGGCTTCTTTTGCCCCTTATGCAGGCACACATATTACCGCTACGCCAGTCACCCCTGTAAGTGGAAGCAGTGCCAACTCAATGGAGCTTAGGTTGCTGAATCCTGATAGTCTCCCACTCGCCGGTGCGCCTGTGACGCTTGTGGTTCAGGGCGCGGGTGGTATTTCGCTGGGTCCCAATGGTCCGTTCGTGCAGCAGTTGAATGTAAAGACCGACAGCAATGGCGTCGCCCGTGTTTATTCCAGTGCGGGCGCCAATGGATCAGTTGTCGTATCACCCAAAGGTTCTCCCGTGACTGATTTTTCGGGCTCCGGATACGTCACGATTGATCTTGGTCGCAACTTGGAGCCCTTGGGTCTTGCTCCGGATGGGACCGTTATTTTGAGGGGCAGGAATTATGATGGCTCCACGAGGGTTCTCCATTGGCGCGCGGGGTCACAGTTTGCCTTGAGCACGCCTGATTCAATTTATGCCTACCCGGACAATCGATCAGACCCCTTGGGCAATTTCTATCCCGAAAAAGCAGGGGTTGGATACACTGACCACAAACTTGTCAGTGCCATCACCCCTGAGGGAATGATCTTGGCCAGTGCCGAATCAGGAGATGTATCCTCCAGTGAATATTATAGCGGCTTGGAAAGATTCATGGCGGTTTGGCCCGCGGAGACAGAGACACCGGTTTTGCTCAAGGCCTCGGTATCCAGAAGCACATACGTTGATGAAGCATCTGCTGACCAAAGGGTCCACACCAGCGATTATTCCAATTTTGGATTGGAGAAAATTGGCGAAAACTCTGAATTCTGGGTCAGTCAAGAGGCGTCGGCACTCCTGCCATACCCCGGGCTGAGTCAGATTCAGTTTGCTTCATTCGCCCCGGTTGCTGCGGCCACATTGGGTAATATCTACAGCACTCCGCGGGGGCTCACCGATGTGAATTCTCTGCGACAGGCAATTGGCTGGGTGGCGGATTTTCAGGGGTTGTATTTCTTTATCGGCACCTATACCAGTCGGGCGAACTTTGTGCCACTCGCGATCAATGATAGCGGCAATATTTTGGGAGATGATCCGGGACTTGGTGGAGGCTTGGGTTTGGGGCCATTTTATCCGAAGTTCCTGCAGAACCCGGATGCGTATGCACCAAGTATTATTCAGCATGCATCCGGGATTCAGATGATTAAGCCAGTGGTTTCAACCAATGGGCAAAAAAAACATCTGACTGGTGCCGATACAGCGGCATCCATCACGGTCGTGGGGCTGGATGCCGAGGGAAATGTTTTTGGCTCCTTCAATCCAGTTTACTCGCAAGATGGGAGCCTCGTTGCTTCCGGACAAAATGTGATCTGGGTGGCGGATCCTGCGCAATGGGGGCTACCGGATGGCACACCAGCCTACACGGCCGTTGCCTGGGCGCATCCGCGGTTGGGCGGCGATTGGTTGCCCGATGACCCCACGTTGGCTGCCTCGGGAATTTATCCCCGGTATTCAGGCATACACCTGGGTGTGGCGGCAAAATCAGACGACACTCAGGGCAACAAAAGCCTGCATGGTTTTTTGCAGGTCCCCGCGGCCCTGGTCGTCGATGCCGACCGCGATGGACAAATCCGAACCTCCGGGGAGGATCATGCTGATGTGGTTTCGCCGGGGGAGCCGTTCCGGTATTGGATCAACGACGACAATGACATCAGTCCGGCGGAAGGCGACGACATCCCCGAGCAGGAACCGAACAAGGCAGACTTTAACAATGGGACAGTTGATTCCTTGCGGGACTTGGTGGATTTCTTTCCCGTTTATCTCGATATCAAGCAACTGTTGACGGTGCTCCCGCACACCAAGGAGGGCATTACCTATAAACTAAAACAGGCTGATGGAGCTTTGAATTTCGTTTATTCCAACAAGACAAAGGACGAGGCCCTGGACTACCATCGGGAACTTTTTTCAAGTGGGTTTGGCCCCCAGTTCAGCCAAGCTGCAGGCGAGGCATCGGTCCAACATATTTCGGCGACGGGCGTCGAGTTGGATCCAGCTTTCCTCACGGGAATTCTCAATCAAGGTTGGGGTGTAATCTTGATTGAGGGGCGGGGTGTCACCTACAAACCGCTGTTGCTCGCGGTGGAAAAGGACGGGGCGACCATCGCATCCATCTCCCTGCCTCTCAACTTGAGTGCGGTCGAGGCGATGTTCCGGCACGTCGATCTGACTCGTTACGCCAAGGAATACAACGGCGATAGCACCGTTCCACCCAAGCCGGCGGTGCCAACCCGTGCCGGGATGCCGCCCAATTGGCCGGACGATCTGACCTACGGAAGCTACTTTGCCTTTGTACATGGCTACAACGTCAATACCCAACAGGCACGGGGCTGGCAGTCAGAGATTTTCAAAAGGATGCATACGATGGGGAGCAAGGCCCGGTTTATCGGCGTCACTTGGCATGGCGCGACCGGGTTGGATTACCACAAGGCGGTTTTCCAAGCCTTCCAGACGGGGGACGCATTGGCAGATGAACTCGCGTTTACCAATAATTCCGATGTGACCATTGCGGCCCACAGTCTGGGTAACATGGTGGTCAGCCATGCCATTCAAGACGGAGGATTCACCCCCAGCCGCTATTTCATGATCAACGCGGCCGTACCGATCGAGGCGTATGCAACGACAGATGTCGGTGATAGTGAAGCCGAGGCGATGACCGAAGACAGTTGGAAGGCGCGCGATCGTGTGTTCTACGCGGCCAACTGGCATGAATTGTTTGCCACCACCCCGGATGACAACCGCAATCAACTGAGTTGGAAAAATCGCTTCAGTTCAGTTTTGCCAAAGGCCTATAATTTTTATTCGAATGGCGAAGATGTCGTGGAGAATCCAAGGTCTTCGTCGTCCAACGTGATCTCGGACATGCTGGTTCAATGGAACGTAAGCCGCGGCGCCTGGGGTCATCAGGAATTCATCAAGGGTGCCAATGTGTTGTCGTCCGGCTTAGGTTCCCTGGCATTTTCTCGGGTCCAGGCAGGCTGGAATTGGAATTACAATGTATATGGTTCGGCGCCTGCGCCGATCGATGACACGGTGAAGGAAGAATTGGTGGTCAGCCCGACTTTTGAGCGGTTTAGGGAAAACGACCTGATGGATCCGGACCCTGTAATCGCCTCGTTGAAAGCCGCCGAACCCAAGGTGCAATACGACTTGCTGGCCCGGGCATTACCGGCCTTGTCCTATGCAGCGGCCGCCAATCGCATCACGGCTTTGGACGAATTTGAGCCCCAAAGGAATTTTAACATGGAGCAGCTGGGCCGGACCGAAAATCAATGGCCCATTGATGGCCACGAAAAAGATAACGAGGCTGTGGGTCGATGGTTGCATAGTGACTTGAAAAACGTGGCCTTGCCCTATGTTTATCAGTTATTTGAAGCTATGATCGCCAAAGGAGCGA
This sequence comes from Cephaloticoccus sp., assembly GCA_021734075.1. GTDB lineage: Bacteria > Verrucomicrobiota > Verrucomicrobiia > Opitutales > Opitutaceae > Cephaloticoccus. The sequence goes on along the minus strand of JAIPJW010000116.1, from coordinate 4,808 downwards.
CCCGATGAAGCTCTCCATTTACCTGCTATCACTGCTGACAGCGTGTCCAGTGATGTCTGCCTACGAAGTGGCAATCCGAGTTGTAGACGATACGGGCGCTAATGTCACAGACGCGAATGTGACGATTGATTTCGTTGGTTATATTCAAGGCTCCGGCAAGGCCTACCGGGGAGTCACGGGTGACGACGGGATGTTCCGGGCCAATGGTAATGCGCAGCATTCGGTCTTTGTCGTCGCAAACAAGACAGGTCATTACGAGGCGAGATTGGACCGGCTGTCGAAGGATCGGAACATTGACATGACCGTGGTAGTGCCGCGCATTTTAAACCCGGTGCCGCTCTATTTATTTCAGGCCAATCCTGCTATTCCGGTGCAGAACGAATGGGTTGGTTATGATTTCGAAGCAGGCGATTGGGTGGCTCCTTTCGGCGTAGGCAGAATTACGGACCTTCGTGTCCGATATTCGAACACGTTCCTCGGTTGGAAATTTTCAGAAAAGGAGTTGGCGCATATTCGCCATGTGAATCGAGATGAAAGTGAAGAGATAATCAGAAACATTTATGGCAAATGGGACGCGGTGATGGACATTTCGTTTCCGGGCGAGAAAGAGGGCATGCACGAGGAATTGCGTTTTCTGGAATACAGTAAGTTAGAACTGCCCCACACTGCACCGGCGGACGGCTACCAGCCGACTTGGCGCTACGAGCGAAAGAATTATCAACCTCCCACCACGAGAGATAATGTCGGTTTCTTCCTGCGCACCCGGGTCAAATTGGACCCAGACGGTAAGATCATTTCTGCCAATTATGCGAAATTGATCGGCGATATCCGTTTCGCTCACACCGGGGTTTTGATCTTCACCTACTACTACAATCCGACGCCGAATGATCGGAACCTGGAGTTCGATCCGAAGCACAACCTGTTTCCAGCTGATCGCCCCGGGGCCAATGTCCACGACCCCTGATTGGTTTCGCTCATCTGCGCTGCTCGTAGAAGGGCCATGAGTTTATACCCATGAAAACATTGGGCCTGCTCGCCGGATTTCTTTGTTCCTTGCTTAGTGGGTGCGGTGGCAGCGGACTCGTCGCGATGAATCCAGATATTGATATTGAGCTCATCAATAAATCTTCTAAAGACCTGCGGAATGCAGAGGTTCATTTTGGCGAAAAAACCTGTGAGTGGGGCAACGTAGGAAGGACATTTACTGCAATCTATCTTTTTTATCCGCACCCGATCACCCTGCACACAGAGTTAAGCTGGGACGAGGGAGGCAAGCACCGAGCGAAGAAGGTCGACCTGAGCAAAATCTACCCACCCGGAAAATCAGGGCAATTGACGTTCACGGTTTACGACGACCGCGTGGAAGTGACCTTTCGCGAGCAACCGTAGCTGTTCGAACGTGTGCAACTTTTGGAAAAAAGCGGCACCATCACCTGAAGGGAATCCGTGAATCCTCGGTCCTTGTGAGACATGTCACGTAAAATGTATTATCACCCATGAAGACCACCGGTTTGTTGTTAGGATTGGCGTCAGAATTAGGTCGCTGGTTCCTCGTCGCCGTTCGCTTCCGCTGACATGTTCGGGGTGACGATCATACCGGCGGCCACGGTCGCGTGGGTGAAGGGATCCACCAAAATGAAGCTACCGGTAGTGCGGTTTTGCTTGTAGCGGTCGATCATGAGTGGTTCGGCCGTTCGAAGGTGAACCCGGGCAATGTCGTTCATGCCAATGGACGGATTATCGACCTGCTTGTGGAGGGTGTTAATGTCCACCTTGTAGCGAACGTCCTTGATGGAGCATTGGGTCTCCCTGGAGGTATGGCGAATCAGGTAGCGGCCCCGTGGTTTTAGGTCAGAACTGTCAAACCAGCAGATCATGGCCTCCAAGTCCTGTGCGACGTTCGGCTGGTTGTGCCGCTTGGCAAAAAGGTTACCCCGGGAGGAATCGATTTCGCGGTCCAAGGTCATTACGACCGACATAGGGGCAAAAGCTTCGCTAATCTCGCCGCTAGGCCCCCGGATGGACTTAATTTGGGCCACCTGGCCGGAGGGCAGGGAGACAATCTCGTCACCGGGTTTGAATACGCCGCCGGCGACCCGGCCGGCGAAGCCGCGGAAGTCGTGGTGCAGGTCAGTATTGGGGCGGATGACTGTCTGGATGGGGAAGCGGGCGTCGACGTGGTTATGGTCACTGCCGATGTAGGTGGTCTCCAGCGTATAAAGGAGCGTTCCCCCCTGATACCAGGGCATGCGGATCGACTTATCGACGACGTTATCCCCGTGCAGCGCGCTCAGGGGGATGAACTTGATGTCCGGGATATCCAGCCGGGAGGCAAATTCGGCAAACTGGGCCACGATCTCGTTGAACCTGTCCTCTGACCAATCAACCAAATCCATTTTGTTGACCGCCACGATGACGTGGGGCAACCCGAGGAGTGAGGCGATGAAGGAGTGTCGGCAGGTTTGCTCGATGACCCCTTTGCGGGCGTCGATCAAGATGACGGCCAGGTTGGCGGTCGAGGCGCCGGTCACCATGTTGCGCGTGTATTGGATGTGCCCGGGGGTGTCGGCGATGATGAACTTGCGTTTCGGGGTGGCGAAATAGCGGTAGGCCACATCGATCGTGATACCCTGCTCGCGTTCGGCACGGAGGCCGTCGGTCAGGAGCGACAGGTTGAGCGTTTCCTCCCCGCGTTGACGGGTGACATTTTGCAGGTTCTCCAGCGTGTCCTCGAAGATGGCCTTCGAATCGTAAAGAAGGCGACCGATCAGGGTGGACTTGCCATCATCCACGGAGCCGGCGGTCGTGAACCGCAAGAGATCCATGGCAAGATAGGGGTGAGTGGTGGACATGGCAGCGTGGACAGCCGGGTTAAAAATATCCGGTCTTTTTCCGGTCTTCCATGGCGTTGTCGGAGCGTTTGTCGTCGGCCCGGGCTCCCCGTTCGGTCACACGGGCCGAGGCCACTTCCTCTATGATGTCATGCAAGGTGGCTGCACGTGATGCCACCGCCCCGGTGCAGGTGGCATCCCCGACTGTGCGGAAGCGCACCGTTTGCTCGGTATAGGTTTCTCCCGCCATCAAGGTGATGAAGCTCGATTCCGCCAATAATACGCCGCCGCGGTTGATGACGTTACGGCGGTGGCTGAAGTAAAGGTCGGGGATACGCAGGTTTTCGCGGGCGATGTATTGCCAGACGTCCAGTTCGGTCCAGTTCGACAGGGGAAATACCCGGAAGTGTTCGCCGGGGTGCTTGCGACCGTTAAAGAGGTTCCACAGTTCGGGCCTTTGGTGCTTGGGATCCCATTGGCCAAATTCGTCGCGGTGAGAGAAGAAGCGCTCCTTGGCGCGGGCCTTTTCCTCGTCCCGCCTGGCCCCTCCCAGACAGGCGTCGAATTTCATTTCCTCGATCGTATCCAGAAGGGTCACGGTCTGCAGGGCGTTACGGGAGGGATTTAATCCCTTCTCCTCGTGGCAGCGGCCGGACTTGATGGAGTCCTCCACACTGCGGACAATCAGGCGGGCCCCCAGGTCGGCGGCAAACCAGTCGCGGTAGGCAATTGTCTCGGGGAAATTGTGGCCGGTGTCGATGTGGACCAAGGGAAAGGGAATCTTGGCGGGGGCGAAGGCCCTTTCGGCGAGCCGGGCCAGTATGATCGAATCCTTCCCTCCGGAAAAGAGGAGACCGGTTCGTTCGAATTGGGCAGCCACCTCGCGCAGGACGAAGATGGCTTCGTGCTCCAAGTGATCGAGGTGCGGCAGGTTGTAGGAACTCATTTCCCGGTGCTTAGGGTAACCTTGGCCCTGACCGTTTGGACCAGCTGCTCAAGTAATACCGCGAAATCTTCCTTTTCGGTATCCAGGATAAGATCAGCGGATGTGGACGGCTCGAAGACCGAGTCTTTGCCCGTGAAGTGGGTGATGCCGCCGGCCTTGGCCTTAGCATAGAGACCTTTGACGTCGCGCCTTTCGCATTCGGCGAAACTGCAGGCTACGTAAACTTCCAGAAAGTCGGCTGGACCAATGATTGAGCGGGCCAAGTCGCGCAAGGCTTGGGTGGGGGTAATAAAGGCGCAGACCGTGATGACACCTGAATGGGCGAATAACTTGGCTACCTCAGCGGCGCGGCGGATATTTTCTGTCCGGTCCGCCACGGTAAAGCCAAGGCCCTGATTTAGCCCGCCGCGCAGATTGTCACCATCCAAGAGGGTGGTGAGCCGCCCTTCCGATTGCAGGCTGCGCTCCAGGGCCGAAGCGAGGGAAGTTTTGCCTGAACCGGACAGACCGTAGAGCCAGACCACCAGTCCCCGTTGAGAGAGCAGAGTTTCGCGCTCAGAGCGGGTGACAGTGCTGGAGTCGGAACGGGATTGTGAGGCGTGGTCAGCCATGGAAAATAGGTGAACGCGGACTATGGCCGTCACCGCGGATTGAGGGAAGACTTAACGCAACGGCGGAGATGAAGCCGGGATTATTAACGCAAAGCCGCAAAGGTGGTAAGGCACAGGAAGGGAACGCTAATTTTCGCTGATTCACGCTGATGGGATGAGCCTGCGCTGATCGCGCAATCGGAGGGCAAGGTTGATGCAGACACTCGCTGTGAAGTCGCAGGCAAACTGAATGCCTTGATCGGCGAGGATTAGACCAATTGTAGGGCGGGATCTCCGAATCCCGCCTTGGTCAGGTTCGTTCCCTCCACCGCGCAGCGGGCGCCGTGTCCCGCTTCGACAATACCAAGCCCCGGCACGAGGGCGTGCCAGCTACATTTCGGACCCTGTGGGCGGGACGCCCCGTCCCGCAAAGTCTCCTTC
>JAIPJW010000115.1 GCA_021734075.1 Cephaloticoccus sp. | reverse complement strand
GTGGCGATGGGCACGGGCACCGATGTGGCGATGCACAGTGCGGGGATCGTGCTGGTGAAGGGTGATCTGGCCGCCATGGTCCGCGCTGTGCACCTCAGCCGCGCGACCCTCAACAACATCAAGCAGAATCTCTTCTTTGCCTTCATTTATAACGGGGTTGGTATTCCTGTCGCCGCCGGCGTCTTCTACCCGGTGTTCGGCTGGCTGCTCAACCCGATGTTCGCCGGCGTCGCGATGAGCCTCAGCTCCATCAGCGTCGTTTCCAACGCTCTGCGACTGCGACGGGTAAAGCTCTGAGAACACAACGGTGGAACCATCGATAGTATCAAATCCAATCGTGGCGGAAGTCCTCTCCGCCTATGGTTTGGGCCCCACCCGGTCCATCGCAACCCTGGGGGGCACGGCAACGCAAAAATGGGCCGTAACCACGTCAAGCGGTCGCTACGTCGTGCGTGTCCGTCCCGCGCAGTCCACCGCCGGGGAACAAACCCACCGCATCCACCAGACGATGATCCGCTTGGCCGCTGCCGGCCTGCCCGTGCCCCGACCGCTAGCGAGACCGGGTGGCGAAACCGTGCTGCAGCATGAGGGTCTCACCATCGAAGTCCTCACATGGATCGGTGGTGATCCGTGGTCGGCCGCGGTGGCCGGAGCCGCGCAAGGCGTGGGCAGTTTTCTTGGCCGGTTCCATGCCGCCTTGGCGGGGTCTTGCCCCGGGGAAGACCCACTCGAAAGGCGCGAGGATCATCCCGACACCGTGCAGCCAATCCTGCATGCCTTGCTGGCACATGGCGGCGACCCGGCCCAAGGACACCAACTCAAAGCCATCAACGACTTGCTCGAGCAGGGACGCCGGGAACTGGAATCCTCGCTCTATGCCGCCCTGCCTCGGGCGGTGATTCATGGTGATTTCCATCCCGGCAATGTGCGCTTCCGCGGTCCCGAGGTGGTCGCGCTCTACGACTTCGACTACCTCGCGGTGCAGGCCCGGGTGCGCGATGTCGTCGATGCGCTCATGTTTTTTGCCTCGGATCGACCGGCCCCGTTTCAACCCGACGACATCCGCAGTCTCACCCAACCATTTAAGCCGAATGTTTCCGCGGCCCGGGACCTCCTCGCCGGTTATCAATCGATCCGCCCCCTGACCAATGCTGAATGGCAGGCGCTGCCTTTGCTCCTGCGCTCGCGCTGGATCCAGATGCGTTTGCGCGGATCCCGCAAGCTTCCCATTCCCGACCGCATTGGCTTTGTGCTGCAGGACTTTTCCCCGGTGATTGCCTGGCTGGATGACTCCGGACCGGATTTTTTCGCCCGCCTACGCGGCGATTGAAAGCCGCCATCTGCCGTCAATGGCGGGTTCACCCTGCCGCCCCGCTTGGATCTGAACAATCATCCTGTTTGTTTCATCACAGCTGCGTGCCGGTCAGGCCGATAATTTTACCGTTAACCCTGTAACATTTGAGCGTGACGACCGTTATAGGTAGCAACACCTTCACTACCCTTGACCCCGGCATGTTACGACCAGGCATAATTTTCGGCATTTTTGCCGTAATGGCAAACCTGGCTGCTTCCGCCTCGCTCGACCTCAAGCCCACCGGTATTCCACCAGTGATTGATGGCGTGCTGGACGACGCGGCCTGGGTGGACGCTGCGCACACCGATGCTTTCAAGCAAATCTACCCCGGGGAAGGAACCCCACCATCGGAACGCACCGAGTTCTGGGTCACCTTCGATGGGGAAAACCTCTATGTTGCCGTGCGCTGCCACGACAGCGGCGGCCTAGCCGGGATTCGTGCCTACTCGATGCAGCACGACTTGTTCAACGGTTCCGACGATGTCGTGCAGATCGTCCTCGATACGTTTCACCGGCAAAGTGACGGCTACTATTTCGGTCTCACGGCCGCCGGGGGCCGACTTGACGGACTCGTGCAGAACAAGAGCGAGTATAACAACCAATGGGACGGGCTCTGGCAGGGCCATGTCTCCCGGGATGAAGGTGGCTGGAGTGCCGAATTTGCCATCCCGACCAAATCCATTGCGTTTGATCCCGCCAATGCAACCTGGGGCTTCGATGTCGCCCGCACCATCCGGCGCAAACAGGAGACCGTCCGCTGGACCAACCACATCCGGGCACGCAATGTCTATTCCCTGCCGGATGTCGGCGAGTTGCATGGTTTCACCGGTTTACAACAGGGCCGCGGGCTTGAACTGCGACCCTTTGCCAGCTTGACCGGCCGATCCGATCCGGGACCCGGAGAAAAAGAACTCACCTTCAAACCCGGCCTGGATCTCGTCTGGCAGGCCACGCCATCACTCGCGGCCACCCTCACCTTCAATACTGATTTTGCCGATGCCGAGGTGGATGAACGCCAGGTCAACCTCAGCCGGTTTCCCCTGTTTTATCCGGAGAAGCGTTCGTTCTTCAATCAGGACGCCTCTCTCTTCACCTTTGCGGGAGTGCAGCAGGATCCCCTGCCGTTCTTTTCCCGCCGTATCGGCCGGGCCGACAACGGGACGCCGGTAGATATTATCGCCGGCGCCAAGCTGACTGGGCGGGCCGGACCCTGGACCCTCGGGCTGCTCGACGTGCAAACCGACAACTCGCCCTACGTCGACGGCAGCAACCTGTTTGTCGGCCGCGTGGCCCGGGAGATTTTTGCCGAATCGAGCGTCGGCCTTATTGCCACCCACGGCAATCCCAGCGGTCGGGGCGACAACAGTCTGATCGGCGCGGACTTCAACTACACCAATACCCACTTTGCCGGTGACAAAACCCTGCGCCTGCGTTCCGGCCTGCAAGCGACCCACTCCGACCGGGCCGGCGGCGACGGCACCGCCCTTACGCTCAAGCTCGATTACCCCAATGAGCCCCTGACGATCTTCGGGGTGATAAAGCGGGTGAGCGAAAAGTTCGATCCCGCCCTCGGTTTCGTTTCCCGCACCGGCATCATGTATGCGGATGTGGTGGCATGGCATGACATCTATTCGGAAGAAGGATATTTACGTATTCGGGAACCTTGGATGGAAGTCGAGGCGACGACGGATCTGGAGGGCAAGCTGCTCGATGTCGCCATCCTGCCCGGCTATTTCGTGGAAACCCGGGCCGGTGATTTCGCCAACTTCTGGGCGGGATTTCATCGCGAAACCTATGACGAGGCTTGGGACATACGCCCCGGCATCACCATTCCGGTCGGGGTGCACCGCTGGAAGGATTTCCAAATCGAACTTGGCACGTCCCGCTCCCGCACCTTTGACACTTACGTCCAATGGCGGCACGGCGGTTATATCAACGGACATTCCGACCGACTCGACTTCAACGTCGGTTACCGCCCCAACGCATCCCTCTCGCTGGAAGTCCGAACCGGCTGGCGGGACATCCGGTTGCCCGGCGGAGAGTTCAAGGTTTATATCGACAGTGCCCGGCTCAGCTACACTTACAGCCCCGACCTCCAATTCAGCTTGCTGGGACAATACGACAATCTCTCCGAATCATTGGGCGTGAACTTTCGCATCAAGTGGACGCCGCAGCCCGGCAATGACTTCTATCTTGTGCTGAACCAGGGCTACGACACCACTGACGACATGATTCGTCCCACCCAAGGCGATGCTTCGATCAAGGGCACCTGGACGCTGCGCTTCTGAGCTGGCATATCGCCGATCCACGTTAACCCAAAAGTCACTCCGCATTGGACCATGTAGGGCGCGACCTTGGTCGCCGCCTCGGCACCCGGGCTACACCGCGATCTTTCTCGTTCTCTTAATCTTTCTCTTTCTCCCGCGGATTTCGGCTATTGATCCATAGGTAGGGGTCGATCCAATCCGCGCCCATCCGCGCAATTCGCGGGAAATATTTATCCCCTCGCAATCGGTGCCTTGAAATGCAGGAGAAACTTCCCGGCGAAAAACTCGCGCGGCACCCAGGTATCGAGTGGCCACACCTCCGTCGGCTGAACTTTATCGCCCGTCAATTCCTCGCGCCACAACGTGCCCTTGAAATACAGCACCCCATTAGCCGGAGCACCGGCATTGCCGGGCCGCAACAAGGGGCGCGCCCAACCCAGAAATGCCGGCAAGGCTGTCACGGCGCGACCGGTCACAAAATCAAACTGCTCCTTGATCGACTCCGCGCGCACCGGCAACCCGCGCACATTCGTCAATCCGAGTTCCTCCGCCATGGCGTCAACGGCTTTGATTTTTTTGACCACTGAATCGATGAGCGCAAATTCACAGTCAGGGTAGACAATCGCCAGGGCCAGTCCCGGGAAACCGCCACCTGTGCCGATGTCGGCAAACTTGGCCCCCGCCGCGGGTCGCAGCACCTTGGTCATGCACAGCGAATGCAGCAGGTGCCGCTCCTCGAGATTCTCGGCATCCTTGCGCGAAATCAGATTGAGCCGTTCATTCCATGTCTTCACCAACCCTGCCAGTCGTCCGAGTTGCCCGATGGTCGCCTCCGGTAATTCCGGGAAACATTCCCGCACCAACGGCAACTCCATGGGCATGCTTGTTTGATCCATTCCCCCAACTCACCGTTTCCGGACGTCCACCGCAATTGCATTTCCATGCCGCACCCCTAATGGAATCAACGCCCATGCTGATCGGCCCATCGGAACTCGCCCAAGAGCCTGACGGGTGGGCCGTGCGCTCCGCGCGCGGCATCGGCACCGCTCCTCCTCCCAAAGCGCCGCGCGCGGTGCGCACGGCCCACCTCAAATGCGCGTCAGTTCATTATGCGCAGCTCAATGGGCATGGCCACTTGACTTTATCTCTTGATCACTAACTTCTCCATTAAGTGCTCACGCGTGCCCACAAGTTTGTCGCATTGCTTTTACTGGTCCTCTGGCTGCCAGCCACCCAGCATTGTGGACTGGAGGCTGCCGGGGCGTGGGTTTCACCCGGCGACTGTCACGACACTTCGACCTGTGAATCACCGCACAACCAATCCTCCTGCGGGGATGACAACTGCGAATTTCTTGAAGACAGCGCCTACCGATCCAGCTTCGATTCGCTGAAAATTTCGGCCCCAGACCTGACGGTGCTTGCTTGCCTGTGCTGTCTGCATGATATCACACCCGAGACGATCGTCGTCCCGATGATTTCCCCGGCACGGACAGATGTGCCGCCCGAACTGGCCCTCACCTGGCAGTTCACCACCCGCGCGGCTCCCTCCCCGCGTGCCCCAAGTTTCCTAGCTTAAGCCGTTCCTGCGCGAACGGATTGCTCAAGCTGATTGCGCCCTGACGCCGCCAACGAGCGGCCGTCGCGGCTCGTCCATTCCACCATTTTCCAAACCTACCATGTCCATCTGTTTTCATTACCATAAGTCGCAACCAATGGCGACACTCGCCCTCCTGCTCATATCAGCAGGTGGAAATTTAAACGCGGCAGAAACGGCCGAAGATCCGTTAACGCTCAGTCGCGCACTGTCCATCGCATTGATAAAAAATCCGACCTTGCAGGCGTATGCCTTTGAAACCCGGGTCGCAGAGGCGCGCATCCTGCAGGCCGGCATCCGGCCCAACCCGGAACTTTCCCTCGAGTTTGAAAACTTCCTCGGCACCGGCCAGTTGTCTGGGGTTAAAGCGCTCGAAACCACGCTGCAACTCAGTCAGGTCATTGATTTGGGCCGCAGCATTTCCCGGCAAGTCGCCGCCGCCCAAGGTGCCCGTGCTCTCACTGACGTTGAATACGAAATCAAACGCCTCGACGTGCTGGCCGAGGTCGCCCGCCGTTTCACCGCCACCGTGGCCGACACCGAGCGTTTAAAAATTGCCCGACAAGCCCGTGAACTTGGTGAACAAACCGTTGCCACCGTCCAAACCCGGGTCGATGCCGCCGTGGTTTCCAATATCGAACTGCACAAGGCGCGCACCGCCCTTTTTCTCCTGCAGATTGAAGCAGAGCACGTTGAGCATGAACTGGCTTCTTGTCGCCAATCACTCGCGGCCATTTTGGGAGAGCACACACCCCTATTCGGCCAATCCCAAGGCGATCTGTTGGTGCTGCCGGACGTGCCGGATTTCGAAAGTCTGGCTGCAAGACTCGAAAACAGTCCGGCCTTGAACCGATTTGCCGTCGAGGTTCGCTGGCATGAAGCCCAGATCCGGCTGGCACAAAGCCTCCGGCGATCCGGCACGCGGTGGAGTGCTGGTTTGCGTCGCGTCGAGGCCACCGATGATATCGGCTTCACTGCAGCTATTTCGATGCCATTGGCGATTCGTAATCAGAGCCAGGGCACCGTCCGTGAAGCCCGCGCACGCCGCGAACAGCTTGGTGCCTCAGCCGAAGCCATGCGCCTCGAACTGCGCGCCACCCTTTTTGCCATCTACCAGGAGATGCTCCACGCCAGCATGGTGGTCAAGTTGCTGCAGCAGGAGGTGATCCCCGATGCCCAGGAGACCCTGACCCTTACCCGGCAGGGTTACCGCGAAGGCCGTTTTTCCCTGCTGGATCTACTCAATGCCCAACAATCACTCGTGGATCTCCGCGCCAAGGCGGTGGACAGTGCGGCCTCCTATCATCTCCACATCGTTGAAATCGAACGCCTGCTCGGTGCACCGCTCCAAGATTTCTCCCCTCATTCCTAGAACCTGACTTTGACCACTCAACCGATGAAACTCACTCTATCCATTCTTGCTCTCCTCGCCCTCGGCGGGAGTGCCGTGTATTATCTCAGCACTACTGATCAAGCCGGGCATGCGGCAACCTCGGATGTCACCCATGAGGACGAACACGGTGATCACGACGATCAGACCGAAGCAGACCGCAAAGGTCCGCATGGCGGACGACTCCTCACCGATGAAACCTTCTCGCTCGAGCTCGCCATCTTCGAGCAGGGCGTCCCACCCGAATTCCGGGCGTGGTTCACGGCGGCCGGTAAACCCGTTTCTCCCCACGAGGTAAAACTCTCGGTCACCCTTCAGCGTCCGGGGGGTGTGATCGACACCTTTACCTTCAGCCCGGAGGGTAGCTACGCCCGGGGCAATGCCGAGGTCTACGAACCGCATTCATTCTCCTACAGCATCGTCGCGGAACACGCCGGACGCACCCACCGATGGGCGTTTGACGCTCCTGAGATGCAAACCACCATCAGCGCGGCGGCCGCGGAACGCGCGGGCGTGGTCATCGAAGTATCCGGTCCCGCAGCCATGCGTGAAACGCTCGCGGTTTATGGCCAAATCAAACTCAACGCCAATCGGGTGGCCCGGGCCGCACCCCGTTTCGGTGGCATTGTGCGGGAAGCCCGCAAGGCACTTGGCGATTCCGTCTTGGCCGGTGAAGTCGTCGCGATTGTGGAGACCAACCAGTCGCTCGTTGCCATTGAGGTAAAAGCTCCCATCGCGGGCATCATCGTGGATCGCAACATCAACGTCGGGGAAACTGTCACGGACGGCGCCGCGCTTTACACCATCGCCGATCTGGCGGAAGTGTGGGTCGATCTCAACGTCCCCAAACGCGATCAAGCTCGGGTCAAGCTCGGTCAAGTTGCCGCCATTCTGGCCGACGATGGCGGACCCGCTGCGGTCGAGAACATCTCGTGGATATCCCCCATCAGTTCAGCCGAGGCGCAAACGCTGATCGCCCGGGTGGTGCTCGACAACACCGACCGGCGCTGGCGTCCCGGCCTTTTCGTAAAAGCCGAATTAACCTTGAACCAGTCAGTCGCCGCGGTCGCAGTCAGAGAATCTGCGCTGCAAGCGCTGTTCGATTTCCAAGTCGTATTCACTCAACACGGCGACCTCTACCAAGCCCGGCCGCTCGAACTCGGACGCCGTGCTTTGGGTTTCGTGGAGGTGCTGAAAGGCCTGGATGCTGGGGAGAACTACGTAACCGAAAACAGCTTTCTCATCAAGGCCGACATCGGAAAGTCCAGTGCATCACATGATCACTGAGGAGACACACCCATGCTTGAAAAACTAATTCACGCCTCCATCCGTCATCGCTGGCTCGTCCTCGTTGTCACCCTCGGGATGTGTTCCCTCGGGGTTTACAATTACCGACTTCTGCCCATCGACGCGGTCCCGGATATCACCAATGTCCAGGTGCAAATCAACACCGAAACCCCCGGTTTTTCACCCCTCGAATCCGAGCAGCGGGTCACCTATCCGGTGGAAACCGCGATGGCTGGTTTGCCCAGTCTCGACTACACCCGTTCGCTCTCCCGTTACGGTCTTTCCCAGGTAACGGTGGTCTTCAAGGACGGCACTGACATCTACTTTGCGCGACAACTCGTCAACGAACGGATTCAGGAAGTAAAATCCCAACTCCCCGAGGGGATAGAACCATCGATGGGACCGGTTTCCACCGGATTGGGTGAGATCTATATGTTCACGGTTGAGCCGGAAATTGGCGCAACCAAGACCGACGGGACCCCCTACACGCCCACCGATCTGCGTGAGATTCAGGATTGGGTCGTCCGACCGCAGTTGCGCAATCTGGCGGGGGTGACGGAGGTCAACACGATCGGCGGGTTCGTGAAACAGTTTCATGTCACTCCCCGTCCCGACCGGCTGCTCGCCTACAATCTGACCCTGCATGATGTGATGGATGCCGTCGCCCGCAACAATGCGAATGTGGGGGCGGGCTATATCGAGCGCTTTGGGGAGCAATATCTCATTCGCGTGCCCGGTCAGGTGACCAATCTGGCGGAGATTGAAAACATCGTAATTGCCCGACGCACCGGCCAACCGGTGCGCATACGGGACGTGGCCGATGTGATCATGGGCGAGGAACTCCGCACGGGTGCCGCCACCGAAAACGGCCGGGAAGTCGTGCTGGGAACCGTCTTCATGCTGATCGGGGAGAACTCCCGCGATGTTTCCACCCGCGTCGCCAACAAGCTGGAGGTCGTCAACCACAGTCTCCCCGATGGCGTCGTGGCCAAGACGGTATACAACCGCACGGATCTGGTCGACCGGACCATCGCCACCGTGCAAACCAACCTGCTGGAAGGCGCGCTCCTGGTCATTGCCATTCTCTTCCTTTTCCTCGGCAATATTCGTGCCGCCATTATTACCGCGGCCGTCATCCCCCTCGCCATGCTCTTTACCATCACGGGCATGGTGACCCACCGGGTCTCGGGCAACTTGATGAGTCTCGGGGCCCTCGACTTTGGTCTGATCGTCGATGGGGCCGTGATCATTATCGAAAACTGTCTGCGCCGATTCGGAAATGAACAACACCGCCTCAAGCGACTTCTGACCAAGCCGGAACGATTCAAGCTCGCCGCCGGTGCCACTGCCGAAGTCATCAAACCTTCCATCTTTGGCGTGTTCATCATCACGGTCGTTTACGTTCCGATCTTCGCTCTTTCCGGCGTGGAGGGAAAAATGTTCCACCCCATGGCATTCACGGTTGTGACCGCCCTGATCGGTTCGATGATTCTTTCGGTCACTTTCGTTCCGGCCGCCGTGGCGATCTTCGTCAGCGGCAAGGTATCTGAAAAGGACAACATCGCCATCCGTGGCGCAAAGTCGCTCTACCGGCCCATGCTGCGATTCGTGATGTCGGTGCGCCCGGCCGCGGCCGTTGCGGCGATCCTGTTGGTCATGATTGCCGGGTTGGCCTTCTTGTAAAATGGGCCGGGAGTTCATCCCCAGTCTTGATGAAGGAGACATTGCCATGCACGCGCTGCGCATTCCCGGCACCAGTCTGACCCAAGCCCTGGCAATGCAGACCGAACTGGAGGCCGCCATGTTGGCCTTCCCGGAAGTGGAGCGAGTCTTCGCCAAACTGGGCACGGCCGAGGTCGCCACCGACCCGATGCCGCCCAGTGTGGCCGATACCTATATCATGTTGAAACCCCGGGCCCTTTGGCCTGACCCCAACCGCAGCAAGGCGGATCTGGTCGCGACCATGGAAGCGGTCGCCACTCAAGTTCCCGGCAATAATTACGAATTCACCCAGCCGATCGAAATGCGGTTTAACGAGCTCATCTCTGGAGTGCGTTCCGATGTCGCCGTCAAAGTCTACGGCGACGATCTCGACGTCATGAGCCACACGGCGGAACAGATCGAGGCCGTGCTCAAAACCGTCCCCGGTGCCTCCGACGTGAAGGTCGAACAAACCACGGGCTTGCCCATCCTCACCGTGCAGTTGGATCGGGAGGCGATTGCCCGCTACGGCCTGGCCGTCAACGATGTGCAGGCAATCATTTCAACCGCCATCGGCGGCACGGCGGTTGGGCAGGTTTTCGAAGGTGACCGGCGTTTCGATATCGTCGTGCGCTGGCCCGAAAATATTCGCACTGATTTCGACACGCTCCTGGAGCTTCCCGTGCCATTACCGGCGCTCCACGAGAGTGAAACCCAGGTATTGCCGGAAAAATTGCGTTCCGCCGATCAATTCGCCGCTGCGCCCGCCGCGATGCGGTTTATTCCCCTCCGTGAAGTGGCCACCATCAATATCGCACCGGGTCCGAATCAAATCAGCCGCGAAAACGGCAAGCGTCGCGTCGTCGTCACGGCCAATGTGCGCGGTCGGGATCTGGGCGGATTTGTGACCGAAGCTCAAAACAACGTGCGCGACCGGATCAAGGTGCCTGCTGGCTACTGGCTCGAATATGGTGGCACCTTTGAACAGCTCATCTCCGCCACCAAACGACTGCAAATTGTCGTGCCGGGTGCACTCATCCTCATCTTCGGGTTGCTCTTCATGAGTTTTGGCAACGCCAAGGACGCCCTGCTCGTCTTCACCGGCGTGCCTCTTGCCCTGACCGGCGGGATCGCGGCACTCTGGCTGCGGGATATCCCCCTCTCGATTTCCGCAGGGATTGGTTTCATCGCCCTCTCCGGCGTGGCGGTGCTGAATGGACTCGTGATGATTTCCTTCATTCGCTCGTTGCGGGATAAGGGCAAGGCCATCGCCGACGCCATTGAGGAGGGATGCCTCACCCGCCTGCGCCCGGTGCTCATGACCGCCCTCGTGGCCAGTCTCGGATTTGTGCCGATGGCACTCTCCACCGGTGCAGGGGCTGAGGTTCAACGTCCGCTCGCCACCGTGGTTATCGGTGGCATCATCAGTTCCACGTTGCTCACTCTCGTGGTGCTGCCTGCACTCTATCGCATGGTGCATCGCGAAAGTGACATTCAAGAAATTGATAACTAGGCAACAATCCAAAATGAGGGGCTCCAATCAGGAATTCTGGGAAAAGCGTTACCTGAACAAGACCACGCCGTGGGATTATCGCGGC
>JAIPJW010000114.1 GCA_021734075.1 Cephaloticoccus sp. | reverse complement strand
CAATCCCGTGCTCATCGGCGAGCCCGGCGTCGGCAAGACCGCCATTGTCGAGGGTCTGGCGCAGCGGATTCTGCGCGGCGACGTGCCCGAGGGCCTGAAGGACAAGACGATTTTCTCCCTCGACATGGGCGCACTCGTGGCCGGGGCAAAATACCGCGGCGAATTTGAGGAACGGCTCAAGGCCGTGCTGGCCGAGATCAAGCAGGCCGACGGCCGCATCATCTTGTTTATTGACGAGCTGCACACCATCGTGGGCGCCGGCAAGGTCGACGGCGCAATGGATGCGGGCAACCTGCTCAAGCCCATGCTCGCCCGCGGCGAGTTGCACTGCATCGGCGCGACCACGCTCGACGAGTATCGCAAGCACATCGAAAAGGATGCGGCCCTCGAACGCCGCTTCCAGCCGGTGCTGGTGGAACCACCGACGGTGGAGGACGCCATTTCCATTCTGCGTGGACTGCGCGAGCGCTTTGAACTGCACCACGGCGTGCGGATCCAGGACAATGCGCTGGTCAGTGCCGTGACATTGTCCAACCGCTACATCAGCGACCGCTTTCTGCCGGACAAGGCCATCGACCTGATGGACGAGGCCTGTGCGATGATCCGCACCGAGATGGATTCAATGCCGCAGGAATTGGATGAGCTGACCCGCAAGGTGCTGCGGCTGCAGATCGAGGAAACCGCCCTGGCGAAGGAAAAGGATGCCGCGAGCAAGCAAAGGCTGACGGTGCTCCGCAAGGAACTGGCCGAGGCCAAGGAAAAGGCCGACACCATCAAGCGACACTGGGAAAAGGAAAAGGCGGCCATCGACAAGGTGCGCAAGGTCCGCGAGGAACTTGAGGCCACGCGTTTGGAAATGGAAAAAGCGGAGCGCGCCTACGATCTCAACAAGGTCGCGGAGCTGCGGCATGGGAAGATTCCGCAGCTCGAGGCCGAGTTGAAGAAATCGGAAAAGCACGGGGGCACGACCACGCTGTTCAAGGAGGAGGTTTCCGAGGAGGAAATCGCGGAGGTCGTTTCCAAGTGGAGCGGCGTGCCCTTGACCCGCATGCTCGAGGGCGAAAAGGAAAAATTGCTCCGACTTGAGGATGTGTTGCATCAACGGGTGATTGGGCAGGACGAGGCGGTCACGCTCGTGACCGAGTCGATTTTGCGTGCCCGCAGCGGCATCAAGGATCCGCGGCGCCCCGTGGGCAGCTTTCTTTTTCTCGGCCCGACTGGGGTGGGCAAGACCGAGTTGGCCAAGACGCTGGCCGAGACGCTCTTCGATACCGAGGCGGCGATGGTGCGCATCGACATGTCGGAATACATGGAGAAGCACAGCGTTTCGCGCCTGCTCGGCGCGCCTCCCGGTTATGTCGGCTACGACGAGGGCGGCCAGTTGACCGAGGCGGTGCGGCGCAAGCCCTACGCCGTGATCTTGTTCGACGAAATCGAAAAGGCGCACCCCGACGTGTTCAATGTGCTCCTGCAGGTGCTCGACGACGGGCGCATCACCGACAGCCAGGGCCGCACGGTCGATTTCAAGAACACCATCATCATCATGACCTCCAACCTCGGCTCGCGCTATTTGTTGGAAGGCGTGACCGGTGACACGATTTCCGAAAGTGTGCGCGAAAGTGTGATGGCGGAGCTGCGCAAGGCGTTCCGGCCGGAGTTTCTCAACCGTGTGGACGAGACGATTCTCTTCAAGCCACTGACGCTGGACGAAATCACCTTGATCGTGAACCTGTTGCTGACGGACTTGAACCAGCGCCTGGCGGATCGTCGGGTGACGGTGGTGCTCGACCAGAAGGCCAAGGAGTGGGCGGCCCTGAAGGGTTACGACCCGGTCTTTGGTGCGCGTCCGCTCAAGCGGTTTCTGCAACGTCAGATCGAGACCAAACTCGCCCGGGCGCTCATTAGCGGCGAAATCGCCGATGGCCGTGAAGTGACGTTCACCGTCAAGGACGAGCGGTTGGTCATGGGGTAATAAGTATCAGCTGCGGTAGCCGGGGTCAGCACTCCCGGCTACCGTTCATAGCAGAGAGAGGGGTTTCAACAAATCGGGAAACTTCCTTGTAAGGTTCTGGTTGGAACTGGTTATGATGCGGAGTGCACGCAGAAAACAGTTACGGACTGGGGGCCGGTGAGGTCCGTCGCCGCCAAATCATCCTCAAGGCCATCTTGGTCGGTTTGGTGGCCGGGCTGCTGGGTTCGGTATTTCGTCTGTCGGTGGAAGCGGTCGAGCAGCTGCGCATCCATGTGGTGGAAAATTTTATCGGGTGGATCAGTCTCCCGGTGGCCTTGACCCTGGGCGGCGTGGGGGGCGGTTTGGCGGTGTGGTTGGTGCGTCGGTTTGCCCCGCATGCCGCGGGCAGCGGTATTCCCAACCTGCAGGCGGTGCTCGCTCGAAAAGCGGAACCGGAGTGGAAACGGCTGTTGCCGGTGAAGTTTTTTTCCGGAGTATTGGGTATTGGCGGCGGTCTGGCCTTGGGTCGGGAAGGTCCCACGGTGCAAATGGGTGCGGCGAGCGGGTTCATGGTCTCTGAATGGTTCAAGGTGAAGGCGGGGGAGGGGGAACGCCGCGCCTTGATGAGCGCCGGGGCCGGGGCGGGCTTGGCGGCAGCATTCAATGCCCCCCTGTCGGGCCTGATCTTTGTCTTGGAGGAACTGCACGGCAGTTTTACCCCGGTGATGTTTGTGGCGGCCTTCCTGGCTTCCGTGACCGCCGATGTGGTCTCGCGGTTTCTGGTGGGCGAGTCGCCCGTGTTTCACTTTATCGGGCTCACTGCGCCCGGTGTCGCCTCGCTGCCCTGGGCCGCGGTGCTCGGTTTGGCGATGGGGGGATTCGGCGTGATTTTCAACCGCGGATTGCTGGCGACCATCGGACTGCGGGAGCGTTTGCTGCAATGGCCGGCGTTTGCGGTGGGTGCGACGGCCGGGCTCTTTGTGGGTTTTGTGGGTTGGACGGTGCCGGGTCTGGCGGGTTCGGGCGGCGAGTTGGTGCAGTTGGCCCTGTCCGGATCCATCGCGGTGGGGTTGATGCCGTTGTTTCTGCTCGCGCGTTTCTCGCTCACGATGGTGAGTTACAGTTCCGGTGCGGCAGGTGGCATTTTCGCCCCCCTGCTGGTGCTGGGGGCCTTGGGTGGATTGTGGTTCGGGGTCGGGGTGGAGCATGTGATGGGCACGGCGAGCATGAGCCCGCAGGTGTTTTGTGTGCTCGGGATGGGAGCCTTGTTCACCGCCATTGTCCGGGCGCCGCTCACGGGCATCATTCTGATGATCGAATTGACCGGCACCTATGGTTTCATGCTGCCCCTGCTGGTAAGTTGTCTCGCGGCTTATGGCGTGGCGGAAGCGATGGGCAACACTCCGATCTATGTGGCCTTGCGCCAGCGGAGCATGAACACCGTCATCAAGGCGCAGGAAAAAGCCGACGCCAAGAAGGCGGCCAGACTGGAGGCAGCGGAAAGCAAGAAGAGCGCCGAGAGCGAAGATTGAAGCTGAGCCGCCTCAAGGCAAACCCCTCAAGCATTATCCTTGGCTCGGAGATTTCGGTTTGCGTGCAGGGCGCTTTGGACGAGGTTTTATCCCATGGCCAAAGAACCCCTCCGCTTTTTTCATCGCTACAAGCAATCCGTGGAGACGGAACGGGTCTTTGGGGAGCGGTGGCTGCGGTTTGCCTATGAAATCGGGCTGGGACAACTCGGGGTGGGATTGCTGGCGAAACGGAGGATCTTTTCCTCGATTTACGGCTGGCAGATGAACAAGCGGGTCAGCGCGCACAAGGTCCTGCCGTTCATCGTGGAGTATGATCTGGACGTCGATGAATTCGCCAAGTCCCCGTTTGATTTCCGGAATTTCAACGAGTTTTTCTATCGCGCACTGAAACCGGCCTGCCGACCGATCCATGCGGATGCCCTGACGGCGGTTTTCCCGGCGGACGGTCGACATCTCGTTTTTCCCAATGTGGACACGGCGGAAGGCTTTTATGTGAAAGGCGCAAAGTTTACCCTGGGCGAATTGCTGGGGGATCCCGCACTGGCCGCAAAATTTGCCGGGGGAGCGATGCTGATCTCACGGTTGTGTCCGGTGGATTACCACCGTTTTCATTTTCCCGTGAACGGGCATCCGGCCACGCCAACGCTCATCAATGGTTGGCTCTACTCGGTCAATCCGATCGCCCTCCGGAAAAACATCCGCTACCTAGTGCAAAACAAGCGCATGCTGACGTTGATCAAATCGCCGGAGTTTGGTGCGGTGGCGATGCTCGAGGTGGGGGCGACGAATGTCGGCAGCATCAAGCAGACGTTTGTCGAGGATCGGATTCAGCCGAAGGGTGAAGAAAAGGGACTCTTCAAGTTTGGCGGATCCTGCGTGATCACCCTGTTCCAACCCGGCCGGATCAAGTTTGACCATGATCTGATCACGCAGAGTGCCAATTATGTTGAAACCTATGCCCGCATGGGTGACCGACTGGGAGTCGCCATCCGCTGAAAATCGCATGAAATTCAATCGTCGGAAGTTTTTGCACGGCACGCTGGCGGCCGGCGCAGTCATGGCGACCGCCAAGTCTGCCCCGTTGGCCATCGCCGACGAAATCGGGGGCTCGGCCGTGGGGGATGACTTTCCCTGGTTGGAAGCCACCATCGACCAGTTGCAAGCGGCGATGGCTGCGGGCACCTTGACCGCGGTGGCGCTGACCCAGGCCTACCTCGACCGCATCGCGGCATTGGATCAAGCCGGGCCCAAATTGAATGCGGTGATTGAACTCAATCCCGATGCCCTGGCCCAGGCGCGTGCCGCAGATCAGGCGCGGGCGGCGGGCAATTTGCAGGGCGCATTGCATGGCATTCCCGTGCTGGTGAAGGACAATCTCGATTCCGCGGATCGCATGCACACGACGGCCGGTTCGCTGGCCTTGCTCGCGGGTAAACCCTTGCAGGATTCCACGGTGGTGGGGCAATTGCGAAAGGCAGGGGCGGTGTTGCTGGGCAAAACGAATCTCAGTGAATGGGCGAATTTTCGCTCCACCCATTCGATCAGCGGCTGGAGCGGCCGGGGAGGGCAGACCCACAATCCTTACGCGCTGGATCGCAACACTTCCGGTTCGAGTTCGGGCACTGGTGCGGCGGTATCAGCCAATTTGTGTGCGGTCGGGATCGGCACGGAAACGGATGGCTCGATCGTGTCGCCCGCATCGGTGTGCGGGATTGTGGGCGTGAAACCCACCGTGGGGCTGGTCAGCCGGGCGGGGATCATTCCGATTTCCGCGAGCCAAGACACCGCGGGACCCATGGCACGCACCGTGCGCGACGCGGCGCACCTCCTTACCGTGATGGCGTCGTCGGATGAGCGTGATAGCGCGACCAAACAGGGCCGACCGCAGAATTTGCCCACAGATTACAGCGTGGGTTTGGATGGGCCCGCCTTGTCGGGAGCGCGACTCGGGCTGCTTCGGGAGGGGTTTGCCCTGCATCCTCGTTTGGACCCGTTACTCAACGAGGCAGTGACGGCCTTGCGCACGGCCGGGGCGGAAGTCATCGAGCCGATAAGAATTCCTGACATGGGCACGTTTGGCGATGCGGAGTTCGAAGTGCTGCTTTACGAATACAAGGTTGGACTGAACGCCTACTTTGCCTCGCTCGGTCCGAATGCACCGATCAAGTCGTTGGAGGAATTGATCGCATTCAATCGGGCGAATCGTGCCACCGAGCTGAAATATTTCGAACAGGAACTGCTGGAGCAGGCCCAGGCCAAGGGACCCCTGACGGAGCAGGCCTATCTCGATGCCCGGGCCAAATGTCTGCAGATCTCGCGCACGGACGGGATCGACGCCGCCCTGGCCGAGCACAAACTGGATGCTTTGATCATGGTGACCAACGGACCGGCCTGGTTGATCGATCCGGTCAATGGCGACAGTTATACCGGTGGCAGTTCAAGTTGGGCGGCGGTATCGGGTTATCCGTCCATCACTGTCCCGATGGGGCTGGTGATGGGACTGCCGGCGGGGCTGTCCTTTACCGGGGCCGCTTGGAGCGAGGCCCGCCTGCTAGCCTTGGCGGCGGATTTTGAACGGCACACCCGGGCCCGGCGGTTGCCAAAATTCCTGGCAACGCTCCCGGTTTAGTTTCTGCACAAGGCGCTTGCGCCGGTCGGCTCAACGGGCAGAGTCTCGGCGCATCATCCCTTGCCCGCCCGGGTGGTGGAATGGCAGACACGCCGGTCTTAGAAGCCGGTGCCGTAAGGCGTGAAGGTTCGAGTCCTTTCCCGGGCACCAGCCTTCGCCAAGGCTACGGCTGGCGGGCCAGCCTGTTACTTTCTCAGGATCATGGATGGGCAGGCTAGGCCGTCCCAATTACGCCAAGACTATGGCGGACAAGTCGCTCTGATGGAGTTTCGCATGGCGCGGCCTGTTTCGCTCCGGTGGAGCTTCCCCCTTCGCTCTACGAGTTATGTCGGAAAAGGCGCAAGTCACGGTCCGGGCTTGTCCACCGGGTATAGGCGGGTGCTTGAGGATCCATAACGCTGAAAAGAGCTCGTGGCGGGTAAACTGAGGGTCGAGAGGAGGGTGGCCGTCTAAGAGGCTTGAAGAAAGCCGGGATAGCGCAAAAGGTGATGGCTGATATAATGTTGTTAACCGCGAGCATCGGATTTCTTGGGTTGGTGGGGGCCTGGGGCTGGATTTTGGCCATTTGGATTGCGGCGATCATTGCCTTGGTCCTTTTGGTTTTTTTTGTGCTCAAATTCGGGCAAAGGGCAGACGAACCTTTGGCCGGGGAAGTGGATCCGCTGGAGTCGAAGCCAACAGAAGGGCGGCCCCTTTACCGGCCGCACCGTGATACCTCCAATCCCTTTCCGCCTTCCGCCCCGAGGGAAAAACCCACCACGCTGGAGGAATTCAAGGAAGTGGCCTTGGTCATTGCCCGCAGCAAACATTTCTTCCCGGAACGGACGGACAAGGAGATCCTGGACAATTTGAAATATGAGATCACGCCGGATGAATACCGGATGCTCCTGCACCACACCAATTTTGAGAAAGAGATTGAACGCCTCCGCGAGGAATACCCCAGTCCCTGAGGATCAAGACTAGGAACCGTCCGACAAGCCGGGAAGATCTGATTTGATGATGTTGGTGCCGGAGGTGGCGGATGCTGAAGCCGAGAAGGACTCCTCCAAGACAATGGAGCCAATGGTCTTTAGGATCACGGTCTTGTGGGGTGCGGAATTGGCCAACAATTCAAATGGACCCTCAGCGGTGAAGGTGCAGCCGATAAGGCTCACCCGGGTGGTGCCCTGATCGATGGTGGCGGCCCGATCATAAAAGGAGATCGGTGAATCGCGGAATGTCGTGTTGGTGATGGTGAGTCCGTCCACGGGCGTGCAGATCGAGATCAGCTCCTGATGTTCAGGGTAAGCCACGGTGATGTGATCGAAATACAATTGTCTCTGCATCGGCGCCTTGGAGCCCGGGTAGAAGGAGCGACTGAAGCGATCTTCATCAAAGTGCACCGAGAACCCGATGCGCGGTTTGCTCAGAATTATGTCGCGAAAGACGACCCGTCTCACGCCGGCATCGTAGTTGACGTCATCTTGCACCATGACCCAGTGGATCCCGTCAAAGATCCGGGTGCCCGTGTTGTGGGAGGGGGGAGTATGGGAGGCGAAAGTCTGGCCGTCCGGTTTTCCCCGGACCCGGTAGAGACGACCGTGGGAAACCACGGTGTCGGAGTTCTGGACGATCATCCCCGGGATCCAGTCGATCCAGGCACCGGCCAGGATGCGGCAAAAGAAACCCAGGACTTTGTCGGCATTGAGATCGTGGCAATTTTCGACCAGCCCGTCCTCGATCCAGCCGAGTTCGGGATTGCCCGAGGCGTAATCGTGGCCATTGAGCGCGATGGCGTCATCAAACGTTTTAAAGACTCCATTGCTGATGCGGTAGCGTTTGCCGCGACCGAGGTGAATGCCGTCCTTGTCGCCATGCACAATCACATCTTCGACGATCAAGTCCTCGAAGGTGCAGACATGGATGGCAAATTGCGACTTGCCGAGATCCAGACAACGGAAGCCGCGGATGGCCAGGTCGTGCACATAGAAGAAGGCGATCTGTCCGCGCAGGCCGTAGATGGTCCAATCACAGAAATCGATGCCGTTGACCTGCAGGGAAAGTCCCTCGACCAGGATGTGCTCGTCGTAGGTTTTGGTGAGCGCACCCTTGTTTAGGAGCACGTGGGTGAAAGGTCCCGCTTCATCGACCTTTTGCAACGTGACCCCGTGGCCAAACTTCAAAGCCGTGTGGCTGCCGAGGTAAACGGTCCCGGCGATCCGGTAGCAGCCGGGCACGGTGACAGCGATGGTGCCACCACGGTCAACTGCGCGTTGCAACGCGCGGGTATTGTCGAGTCCGCTGGCGGTCGCGGAAAACCCAAAATCAGCGGCATTCATGGTGAATAGGAAGGTCGTATCCGGCCTGGAATGGTTTTCCAAGTCAGGGTTTCGGCCGGATGTGGCGGCTTGCCGTTCATCGGGTGAAAGTCACACTCCGGTCATGGTCACCAAACTACTCCACACCCGCATGCGCGTGAACGATCTCGCGGCCACCGTTAAATTTTACGAGGAAGCGCTCGGCTTGACCCTGACGCGTCAGCACAAGTCGCCGCGCGGGGCGCAGCTGGCGTTCCTGTCGACGCCGAACAGTGACGAGGAAATTGAAATTTGCCAGATGCCGCCCGGCGCGGAACCGGTGAAGGTTCAGCCCGATCTCATGCATCTGGCGTTTGCCGTGGATGATCTGGCAGCCTACGAGGCGGCGATCAAGGCCAAGGGCTACCAGCTGAGTGACGGGCCGACGGTAACCGGGAGCGGATCGATCATTGCGTTCATCGATGCTCCGGAAGGCTATGAGGTGGAACTGATTCAGCGGGCCAAGTGAGCGGCCCATCCGCCAGTGTCACGCAACCCCGCTGGGCCGAGGCCTGGCCGGATGCGTTGGCTTTTGCGGGGGGATTGTCGATGGCTTGGTTTTTGGAATGGGAAACGGCGGATCTGGTCTGGAGCCTGTGGCTGTCGAGCTTGGTGGTGGGTTATGCGACCATCGTCTGGTCGGTCACGCGGGGACTGCGGGAGTTTGCTGTGAATGCGGCAGGTGATCCCATGCCGGGCACGTTGGGACCGAAGTTGATGGTCGGTGGGTTCTATCTGATTGGTGCCTTGTTCATGCTGGCTTTCTTCACGGTGCATTTCGGGATGTTTCATCTGGTGCATTCGGTTTTTCTGAACTCCTTCTTCCCTATCGTGGGTGGAAAAATTAGTTGGCCAGAGCCGGACACGTATCTGGTCGTGCTAGAGCGTTATTGGATATTTCTCCCGGCGGCGTTCATCGCGGAACGGGCGGCGTTTGCCGATTCGTCCCAAGAGAAGGATGACGGGTCGGTCACCGTGGCGGCGATTGCCAAGCGCAAGGCCCGCAACGCCAAAAACATGGAAATGGGCAAGGATATGGCGGCGCCCTATCGGAATGTGGTGCGAATGCACCTTTTGATCTTTTTCTTCGCGGCCGCGGCGTTTG
Source organism: Cephaloticoccus sp. (assembly GCA_021734075.1). Classification (GTDB taxonomy): domain Bacteria; phylum Verrucomicrobiota; class Verrucomicrobiia; order Opitutales; family Opitutaceae; genus Cephaloticoccus. The sequence goes on along the minus strand of JAIPJW010000114.1, from coordinate 1,652 downwards.
CGAAGCTGGACAACTTTTTTGTCTATGCCGTCGTTTACGCGGTATATTTCTTTCCGTGGCGACTGGTGAGGAAGGGGCAAGGCTTTGCAAAGCGATGAGACCTTACTGGCAAGAAGAGGATGATCAGTCGCTGGCCCAATGGTGGAAGACAGACTCTGTTGGGTGGGATCTGCTTGGGGTCGGATCCGGTTTGATTTTAGCGTGGCTCTACGAATGGAAGGTCTTGGATCTGATCTGGAGTCTCTGGCTTTCAAGTTTGGTCGTGGGATACGTCGTCATTATGGTGCAATTATTGATATCGATCAGGGAACAGGAAATCGCACCACGCACAGGTATTTTGGCACTGGCTTTCTTCACTCTCCACTTCTGTCTCGCGCATATCCTTTATGCTTTTTTTCTGAATGGTTACTTTCCGCAGACTGCGGTCGGTGAATCGCTGGATTGGCCGACCTTCACCGATATTTTTTCATCCTATTGGATATTCATACCGGCAGTCGCAATTTCGGAACGAGGCCTCTTCAATTCGAACGCCACCCGGATGCCCACGAGTTTAATCTCACAAATTGCGGATGCTGGCTCGGGCATAATTGAGCCCTATCAGAATGTTCTTCGTCTTCACGTATTAATCGTGATTTTCGCGCTTTTACATTTCATCAAACTGGAAAGCTATTCGGTCTATGCGGGCGTTTATGCCATCAATTTTTTCCCATGGAAACGGGTCTTTGGGAGGCAGACCTAGGCTCCAACCTAGCCTGAGCGCGTTCGTAGGCGAAGAGGTATTGTTGGGCGAGGCCGGCGAGGGGGCCGAAGTGGGTGCGGCCGAAGTGGGCGATCTGGGCGGGTGACCAGCCGGTGAGGCCATAACGTCGTTCCATCGCCTTGAGGATCCAAGTATCCACGGGGAAGGCCTCGAGTTTGCCCGCGCCGAAGAGGAGCACGCAGTCGGCGACTTTTTCACCCACTCCAGGCAATTCGAGCAATCGTGCCTTGGCGGCGGCGTAGGGCAGGGCCTCGGTCTCATCCAACCAACCGGGCCGTGCGGCAATGTATTTGGCCGATGCGGCAATATAGCGGGCACGAAAACCGAGCAGGCACTTGCGCAGGGTTTCCTCCGGGATGCCGGCAATTTTTTCCCAAGTGGGAAGGGTGTGGATGGTAGGGACGGGCGGCTCGCCCGTCCGCCGATGTGTTGGCTCATTCGACACGCTCAGGGCAGGAGATCCTGTCCGACAGATTTTCTCGCCGTGGTTGGCGGCGAGCAAGGCAACCATTTCCTTGATCTGCACAATTTGCTTGGTGGCGCTGCAAAGAAAGCACAGCAGGGTTTCGCCAAAAGGCTGGCGCGGGATGCGCAAACCCGGGAAAGTCGCGAGGCAGGTGGCCAGATGAGGGTCGCTGCGCCAAGGCAGGCGATCGGTGAGCGCTGGAAAATCGCGGTCGATCCCCAGATAACGGTTGATCGCCGCGGCGCCGTCGGGGGCATCCTGCAGAGCCGACCAGGCCAGAGAGCCTTGCGACGATAAACGCAGGCGCACCACGTGTGAACTCCAGATGCCGGTCCAAATATCGGATTCGTCACAACGCCAACGAAAGGCTTGGCCGCCATCCAGCGTCTCGGCCAATACGGCGGGAGTCAGGCTCAGACCCGTGGG
>JAIPJW010000113.1 GCA_021734075.1 Cephaloticoccus sp. | reverse complement strand
GGGCCGCCCCCCGTGGTGATCGAGGACAATGCCGAGCGCCGGGTGGAACGCGACTGTCTGGGCCGCGAAATGCTCCTGCTGAAAAAGACCGCGACCATCCCCTTGCCGATGAATTTTCCCGTGCAAACCATGGACGACTGGCTGCGGGTGAAACCATTTTTCACCTTCACCCCGGATCGCATCAAATGGGACGAGGTGGAGGCGGCGCGGAAGGCCCGGGCCGAGGGCAAGCTTATCTGCGCCTACATCCCCGGCGCCTTTGACATACCACGGGAATTGATGGGTGAGGAAGTCGCCTGCCTGGCTTACTATGAACAGCCCGAACTGATGGCTGATATTCTGGCAACCCTGACCGACACCTGCATGCGCGTGCTTGAGCCGATCAGTGCCAAGCTGGAAATCGACCAACTGATGGTGCACGAGGATTTTGCCGGCAAGTCCGGCCCGTTGATTGGCCCGAAGCACATCCTGGAATACTTCCAACCCTACTACCGCAAGGTGTGGGACATGCTGGCCTCGCGCGGCGCCCGGATTTTTGAACAGGACACCGACGGCAACATCAACCCCGTCATTCCCGCCCTGCTCGAAAGCGGCCTGACGAGCATCTACCCGATGGAACCGGCCGCCGGGATGGACATCGTGGACTTGCGCAAAACCTACGGGTCGCGCCTTGCGATGCGCGGCGGCATAGACAAGCACGTGATCCGGCAGGATCGCGCGGCCATCCAACGCGAATTGGAATACAAGCTCGATCCCAGCCTGCGGGCCGGCGGTTGTGTCTTCAGCCTGGATCACCGCATCCCCAACGGCACGTCGATCGAAAACTACCGCTATTATGTCGCCCTTGGTCGCGAGATGCTCGGCTTGCCGCCGCTTGATCCATCGCGCACCGGTTGGTCACGCATGGCGATGTAACCCTGGACGGGTATGGGCTTGTTTCATCGGGTGTCGTTCAATTTATTGGAGGTTGGATGAAACGCGCTTCCGCATGTGCCCCGCCCGGGTGGCGAACGACCCCGGCGTTTACGTTGGTCGAAATCATGATCGTGGTGGTCATCATCGGCCTGCTGGCGGCGATCGCCATCCCCGCGTTTCGGCGCATTCGCATGAAAGCGCAGGCCACCACGGTGGCCAATAACCTGCGCCAGTTCAGCCACGCCATCCAAACCTACGCCTTGGAATTTGGCAAATACCCGGCCAATGCCGGAACCGGCGTCGTGCCCACGGAGATGGTGGGCCGTCTGAGCAGCACCGCCTGGACCAGCACGATCCCCGGTGGGGCCCGCTATGACTTTGATCAGAATGTCGGGGGCATCCACGCGGCGGTATCAATCATCGGGGCCACCAATTCCGATCCGCTGATGCTGCAGGTCGACAGGATTTTTGATGATGGCAACACCGCCACGGGCGAGTTCCGCTGGGTGAGTGATCGTTACATGTATATCCTGATGCCGTGAGGTCTTGCTGACTTGACGTCCCATGCCCATCAATCGCAAACGGATCTTCCGCACTGCGCCTCCGGTCCCCACGACAATTTACGTGCGCCCGGGTTACAACCGTGTGCTGGCCGAGGAATTCGAGGCGCTCAAGCTCAAGCGCGTCGATTTGGTCAAGGACAAGGTCGAAGCGCACAGCCAGGGCGACTTGCGCGAAAACTTTGGCTTCAAGGCGGCCAAGGACGCAATCCGTGCCGTGGACCGCAAGATGACGGCGCTCGACCGCTTCGTCGCCCGCAACACCTTCATCGAGGTCGATCCTTCCGCGTGGCTCAACAAGCCGACCGACACGCTGCTGCTCGGGCACGTGACCACAATCGAGAAGCGGGACGTGGCGACGCAGCGAAATCACCGCTTCACCTTTCTCGTGACCACGCACGGTGAGACGGCGAGCGATCCAGACTCGGGCATCGAATGCCTGCCGCACAATTCCCCGTTGGCCACGGCCGTGCTGGGTCTCGCAGCTGGTGACCAGACCCAGGTCAGACTCCCCGCCGGCGAATCCATTCTCACCGTGCTTTCCATCCGCAATCCGACCCAAGCCGAACTCGGCCGTCTGCTGTCGGAAATCAAACCACCGGAGATCGAGGACGAAGGGGAAGGTTGAAGCGCAAAGCAGCGGTGGCAGTTTTCGCGACAGCCGGTGCCGGGCCAGGCAGTTGAGTGATGGACTAGACATGGATCCACTCGCTCACTTTGCTGCCAGCAGAGTGGATACAGGTGGCTGAGTCCCGTCATTTCTCAAACTGTTTGGGAACGTTAATCTGCGCTCATCCCTGATCGCCTGTGGCGCCGCCGGAGGGGGTAAACTTCACTGATTTGGATTAGTGCTGATCAGCGTCGATTAGCGTTCCAAAATCGGTCCAGTTATTGTGATTGATTCGTGTCTATCCTTGTTGATCCGTGGTTGAGATCGATCTGGGTTTAACCTGCTTCGTTTTGCGCATAGGCCTCTATGCCGACGCGGAAATCAGAACTGCCGCTGGAATTCGCTGAAAAGCTGGTCCAATTGATCGGGAGGCAACGGGGTGGAGGCAAAGTAGCACACCCCTTCCGGCTTCAGCTCCCGGCAGAGTTGGAGGACCTCCGCAGCCGGGCACACGATTTGCACGGACTTCCCGGCGGCCTGGATCCTGCGGTAAAGGTCGATCCACGGCAGGGCGCTCGGCGTGCCCTCCCCGGGGACATACTGGATGGCCTGAATCGAGGGAACACTCAAGAGCGCGTCCAGATGCTTCACGGCTCCCGGGCCGTCGAGGTGGAACACGCACCGGTCGAGCGTGGCTGACTGCCGGGCAATGTCGGGCAGGAAGAGGCGCTCGAAGTCCTTCTGCCCGATCATGTAGTTGAAATCGCACTCCAGCGGCGTGTGGGGCAGGCCGGACCAGGTCATCGTGTGGTGCGTGACGCCGACCCCTGCCGCCAGGGCGAGGTCTAACAACTGCCGGGTCGCGTCCCGCCAGGCGGGGTAGATTGCATCGACGGCGGCGGTGATTTGCCCGGGCTGGTCGACGACATCCATGCAGAGCTCGGTGGAGCCCCGTAGATTGAGCAGGATGTCGGCCGAACTGCCAAGATTGGGGGTCTGGAAAACATATTTTCCCTTCCCCTGTGAGGCCACCAGCTTGCTGAATCGAACAATTTTCGCCCACCAGGGATTGTTCTGATCGAGGCTCCACCCGGGCGCGTTGCTCCAGTCGTCATTGATGAAGGCATGAGTCCAGGTTGTGTCGGCCACGAACTCGACTTTACCCCCGAAAGCACCGGACAGGACAACCGGGCCAAAGTCAGGCCTCACCATGGGCAGCGTGTCGCCCACCCGATGCATCTGCCGCAAGTCCGTCAGCTTTGTCTCGAACCACTCCTCGGGAGATTCCAGCAACTCGAGTCGCTTGGTGATGTTTCGCGAGGGATTCGAATTGGCCGCACAGATGAAGACGGGGCGATCCAGACAAGATTGGTTCCACCAGGCGTCAAACCGCTGGCAGATCGCCGGGAAATCCGGGCAATACTCCAGCGGTTGGGTGGCGATGGACTGGAGCGTGGCGGCCCATTGCTCCAGCTCAGGTATCGGTTGCATGACGGTTGAGGATGGCATGCGCATGTAAAGCTCGGTTCCTGAGACAGGCTGGGGTCAGGGGATGCACACGACGAGCCCAGAAGGAAGGGCTTCTGCAACGCAACTTGTTGCGGTTCCGGAAAGACGGCGAAGCGTTTCAAGCCTGCGCGCTTCGCGTAAAGTCCTCAGGCTTGCTCCTTTTGCGCCGCAAAGGCCTCCATACCCACGCAGGAGCACACGAGGTTGCGGTCACCGTAGACGTTGTCGACGCGGCCGACCGCAGGCCAGAACTTGGCGGCCCGGGAATGCGGATCGGGGTAGGCCGCGGTCTCGCGGGAATAGGGATGGGCCCACTCCGTGGCACTGACGACTGCGGCCGTATGCGGGGCGTGCTTGAGCGGATTGTCCAGCTTGTCGCTTTCACCGCTGGCCACGGCCGACATTTCGCCGTGGATGGCAATCAAGGCATCGCAGAAGCGATCGAGCTCGGTCTTGGTCTCACTCTCGGTCGGTTCGATCATCAGGGTGCCGGGCACCGGGAACGACATGGTGGGCGCATGGTAGCCGTAGTCGATCAGACGCTTGGCCACATCCTCCACCTCGATGCCCTGTTGTTTCCACGGACGGAACTCGAGGATGCATTCGTGCGCAACCAAATCGCCGGCTCCGCGGTAAAGCACCGGAAAGTGATTTGCCAGTCGTTTGGCGATGTAATTGGCGTTGAGAATGGCATATTGCGTGGCGCGTTGCAGGCCGTCCGGTCCCATCATGCGGATATACATCCACGAGATGACAAGGATCGAGGCGGAGCCGAAGGGAGCGGCGGCTACCGCTCCCACTTTTGACCCGTGTGGCGGTGCCACCACATGGCCGGGCAGAAAAGGCACCAGTTGCTTCGCCACGCCGATGGGCCCCATGCCCGGGCCGCCGCCGCCGTGAGGAATACAGAAAGTCTTGTGCAGGTTGAGGTGACAGACATCGGCCCCGATGAAGCCGGGCGAGGTCAGGCCCACCTGCGCGTTCATGTTGGCCCCATCCATGTAAACCTGGCCACCATGGGCATGGATCGTGGCGCAGATATCACGGATGGAGGTTTCAAAAACCCCGTGGGTGGACGGGTAGGTGATCATCAGGGCGGCAAGATTGTCCGCATGGTGCACCGCCTTGGCCTTGAGATCGACGACGTCGATGTTGCCGTTTTTGTCACAGGCCACCGGGACAACGGTCAGGCCGCACATCGCGGCACTGGCCGGGTTGGTGCCGTGGGCGCTGGTGGGGATGAGGCAGATGTTGCGGTGGGCTTCACCGCGGGATTCGTGGTAGGCGCGGATGGCGAGCAGGCCGGCGTATTCACCCTGGGAACCGGCGTTAGGTTGCAGGGAAACCGCGGCGAAGCCGGTGATCTCGGCGAGCCACGTTTCCAGATCGGCAAAGAGCTTTGCGTAACCCCGGGTTTGTTCCGTCGGGGCAAAGGGGTGCAATTTGCCGAACTCCGGCCAGGACACGGGAAACATCTCGCTCGTGGCATTGAGCTTCATGGTGCACGAGCCGAGTGAGATCATCGAGTGGCAGAGCGAGAGATCCTTGGCCTCGAGGCGCTTGATGTAGCGCAGCATCTCGTGCTCGGTGTGAAAGCGATTGAAGACCGCCGCCTTCAAATAGTCGCTGGTTCTGGCGAGGGGCGATGCGAAGGTGGCGAGCTGAGGACTGAGAGCTGAAAGCTGAGAGCCTAAGTCTGCCGATTCATTGAAGCAGCCGAGGATGGTCTGGAGGTCTTCAAGCGTGGTGGTCTCATCCAGGGAAATGCCCACGGAGTAGGTATCGATGTGCCGGAAGTTGAGCCGCTTGGCGGCGGCGGCGGCGTGCACGCGGGACGCCGCGACATTGCCCACCGTCAGCGTGTCGAAAACTTCCTCGGCATTCACCGTGGCCCCGAGCTTGGTGAGCCCGGTGGCCAACAGCTGGGTCAACAACCGCACCCGTTGGGCAATACGCTTGAGTCCGGTCGGACCGTGATAAACCGCATACATCGAGGCCATCACGCCGAGCAGCACTTGGGCGGTGCAGATGTTCGATGTGGCCTTGTCACGGCGGATGTGCTGTTCGCGCGTGCCGAGGGCGAGGCGCATGGCCGGGTTGCCCTGGGCATCCTTGGAAACCCCGACGAGGCGTCCGGGCATCTGGCGTTTGTAGGCATCCTTGGTGGCGAGAAATCCGGCGTGCGGTCCGCCGAAACCCATCGGCACACCGAAGCGCTGGGCGGAGCCCACGGCGACATCGGCACCGAATTCACCCGGGGCGCGCAACAGGGTGAGCGCGAGCAGATCGGTGGCGACCACGCACAATGCCCCCGCGGCATGGGCCAGGGTGAAAAAATCCGTGTAGTCGTGAATGCTGCCGCTGCTGTCGGGGTATTGCACCAAGACACCGAAGGCATTGCCGGTAAAATCGTATGAGTGGTGATCGCCAACCACGACCTCGACGCCGAGAGGTTTGGCGCGGGTTTTGACAATGTCGATGGTCTGGGGGTGACACTTTTCCGATACGAAGAAAGTGCTCGAATCCGCGCGGCCACCGAGTTTGACCCGATGGGCCAGCATCATGGCCTCGGCCGCAGCCGTGCCTTCGTCGAGCATGGAGGCATTGGCCATCTCGAGTCCGGTCAGATCGGTGATGACGGTCTGAAAATTCAGCAAGGCCTCCAGCCGGCCTTGGGAGATTTCGGACTGATAGGGCGTGTAGGCGGTATACCAACCGGGATTTTCCAGAATGTTGCGCTGTATGACCCCGGGCACCGCTGTGTCGTAATAGCCCATGCCGATGAAACTGCGGAAAACCTGATTCTGGTTGGCGATGTCGCGCAATTCCGCCAAGGCGGCGCTTTCGCCGGCCGCCGCGGGCAGGTCCAGCGGTTGTGGCAGACGGATGTGTGGCGGCACGGCCGCATCGGTGAGGGCGTCGAGGGTGGGGTAGCCAACGAGCTGCAACATTTCGGCCACCTCAGGGGCCGGAGAGCCGTTGTGCCGGCGTTCAAAGGTATCAAGTGGGGCGAGAAGATCACGTGGCGAAGCCATAAGGATCGAGGCTAGGCGGGGCACCTGACGGCGCAACCGCGATTTGTAGGCCGGATGGGGTAATTAACCAGCACGGGTCTGCTTTAAGCAGGCGTAATTAGTGGATTGCTCCGAGTTTAAGGCTTTGTTTCTGAACGGAAAGACCGTGTGCTTCGGGTTTCCGCAATGATTTCGCCCTATGGTTCCAGACAATCCCGTGCCGATTACATCGACCGGCGACTGGCCGAATTGTATCCGGAAACACCGGTGCCGCTCGATCATCAGGATGCCTACACCCTGCTGGTGGCGGTGCTGCTTTCCGCGCAATGCACCGACAAGCGCGTCAACCTGGTGACGCCGGAACTTTGGGTCCTGGCGGACAACCCGGCGGCGATGGCGAATGTGCCGGTGGCGAAGATTCAGGCCGTGATCCGGCCCTGCGGATTGTCGCCCCAAAAGGCGAAGGCGATTTCAAGACTCTCGCAGCTGCTGATGGAACATCACGACGGCGAGGTGCCCTGGACTTTTGCCGAGTTGGAGGCATTGCCCGGGGTGGGGCACAAGACGGCATCGGTCGTGATGGCGCAGGCGTTTGGCGAGCCGGCCTTCCCGGTCGACACGCACATTCACCGACTGGCCCAACGCTGGAAGCTGACCTCGGGCAAAAATGTCGAACAGACCGAGCGCGACTTGAAAAAACTCTTTCCGCGCGAGCACTGGAACCAACTGCACCTGCGGATCATCTTTTACGGTCGGGAACATTGCACCGCGCACAGCTGCGACGGCACGAAGTGCGAGATTTGCCGCACGCTTTTCCCCGACCGCAAACGCGGGGTGAAGACCAGGAAGTGAGCGGCGGCTCCGCCGCTCATTGGTTATTGCTTAATGGCTATTTGTTATTGGACAGGCACGGAGTCCGCACCTGTCCGTGCTGCCGCACTCCAGAACTTCGGTCGGTAAGCATTAGCCAATAACAAATAACCAATATTCAAACCTTGCCGGCTTCCTCGTTGCTGACGGGTTTGAAATTCGGGCGGCCGTAACGCTGGGTCGGGGGCACGCCGACCGGGTTGTGGTGAAACTCATCCACCCCACGGCAGAGGTAGGCCTTGAAATTCGGGTTCACCGAGAGGTCATTCTTCACATTGGTGCCGGAATAGCGGATGGTCAGTCCGGCGCGACGACGGTCGGACGGGTTGGCCTGGGAACCATGGATGGCCCGGTCATCATGCAGGGAACACTCGCCGGCCTTGAGCCGGAACTGCACCGCGGAGTCGGCGCTGAAGTCGGAGCCGTCGGCGAGTTCGAGGGTGAGCACGGAGCTGGTGACCTCGGACTTGCGATGCTTGATGATGCCACCGAGGTGTGACCCGGGGATGAGTTTCATGCCGCCGTTGACTTCGTCAACGTCATCGAAGGCGAGCCATACAGTGACGGAATTGTTGGGGGTCATCGGCCAGTAATAGGAATCCTGATGCCAGCCGACCGTGGACATGCTGTGCGGGTCCTTGATGAAAAAGTTGGACGCCCAGTAATAAAAATTCGGGCCGAGAATGCCCTCGACGAGATCGAGGATTTTCGGGTTTTTACAGATATCGTTGAGATAAGTGCTGGTCTCGTGCCACTCGCGGATGTCCTTGGTCGATTCACCTTCCTTGAGCAGGGCCAGCAGATGGGGCAACTCGGCATTGAGTCCGGCCATCTCCTCGCGGGAGTAGATCGGGGGCAGGCCGAGGAGATATCCGTTCTCGTGGTAGAACCTTTGCTGGTCGGGGGTAAGGCGGTGCGTGTTGTCCATGGTTTGCAAAGGGACAATGTAACAGTTCGCCGGGAATCTGGCGTTCAGGTAATTAAGTAACTTTGTATAGAATATTACGCTCGCTCTAAGTATCCGCACAGCCAAATTTGCCGCCTGTCCCATGCATGTCCTGCGCGATCCCCAGATAATCAGCGGTTTTTCCTATGAGAACCCGGTGGATGACCTGTCGGAACTCACCCATTGCGGCGAGGCCCTGTGTTGCGCAGGGCATCATCTGAAACCCCATGCCCATCGGGGTTTCGAATTTCTTTATCTGTCCCGCGGCCGGGCGACTTGGCAGGCGGGCGGGCATACCTCCGAGCAGAACATGGGCGATCTTTACATCGCCTACCCGCACGAAAACCACGGCACTGGCACCAAGCGCAATCCGGAGAACCAGCATTTGTGGATCGGAGTGGATCTGGCCGGCCTGGGGCCCGGGGGCCGACACCTGGCGGCACGCTTGAAAAGGGAACGACCCCCCTTGGTGCCGGGCTGTGATGAAGTGGAACCGGTGCTGCGCGGCCTGATGCGACAGATTGTTGCCCCCCGGGCGCGGCGGACCGAGGCAATCCGGGCCTGTCTGGCCACGTTTATCACCCTGTTGGAGCAGCGGCTCGACATGCTGGCGCTGGGCGAAGGGGCGGTGCCGGAACCACATCTACCCTATTCCTACGGGGTGCAAAAGGCCGTGGCATTTCTACGCCAGAATTTGCAATGCCGTCTCCCCTTGGCCGATCTGGCGGCGGTGGCCACGGCGCGCAGTGTGCCCCATTTCTGCACCCAATTTCGCCGCGAAGTCGGCATGACCCCGGCGGCCTACCACCTGCAACTGCGCCTGGAAGCGGCCCGGGAAAGTCTGCGTCAGCCGACCTATGACGTGACCACGATCGCTCAACAATACGGGTTCAGTTCGTCCCAGCATTTCAGCACGCAGTTTCGCCGCGCATTTGGCGTGACGCCACGCGCGTGGCGGCAATCAGTGCGAACGTGAATGGAGAACCACGAAATACGCGAAACGTAAGAATCGATCCGTTTAGGGTTCGTAATGTGGAAATCAGGAAAGGAGGGGGAATACGGCCCTACTGAATCAGCGAGTCTTATTTAGGGATATTGGATCCTTGAGTTTGTGAGTTCCTGATATGGTCCTGGGGGTTGGATTCTGATTGGTAGGAAGGACTTGTATTTCGAAGACTGGAACACTGGAAAATGCCCGACCGTTGAAACAGGTTTATCATGATGTGGAGGCGTGGATGGCTTAGGTTTGGTTTCCTGATTTCCAGCTTTCCACATTGGATTGTGAGAATTGGGATCCTGCTTCCCTGATTGCCATATTCCATATCGGGTTGGAAGGGCTTCGTTTCCGAATCGTAACAATATACCGCTTGAAGCATATGCCTGCCCCGGCATATGAATCCCCGTCATGGACTTGGTGACCATCTACGAATGCCTTTGCGACCGCACCCGGCTGCGCATCCTCAACCTGCTCGGGACACGGCCACTTTGTGTCTGCCACTTTCAGGAATTGCTGGGTGAGCCCCAGGTAAAGATTTCCAAGCACCTAGCCTACCTGCGCAAGCGAGGTCTCGTCGAGGCGACCCGGGAAGGCAATTGGATGATCTATCGGTTGCCGGAGAAACCATCCGCTGAACTGGCCAAGAACCTGGCTTGCCTGCAGGACTGTGTGCAGGGGGACAAAGGGCTAAAAAAGGACCTCCAGCAACTGCAACGCCGTAGCAAGACGATGGCATTCGCCGACGCGTGCGGGTGCGACTGAACCAATTATTTCTCGATGAAAAAAACACGCATTGGTATCAACGGTTTTGGTCGCATCGGTCGCCTGACCCTGCGCGCCGCCTGGACCTGGCCGGAATTTGAATGGGCGGTCATCAACGATCCCAAGGGCGGCGCAGAATGTGCCGCGCACTTGCTCACTTTTGACTCCGTGCAGGGTCGCTGGTCCGAGGATGTCATCGCGGCCGGTGAGAACGCGATCCAGATTGGCGACCGCAAGGTGGCTTTCACGGAGCACACCAAGCCCGGGGATGTGGATTGGGCCGCTCACGGAGTGGATATTGTGCTGGAGTGCAGCGGGAAGTTCCGCACTTCCGGGCAGTTGAAGCCTTACTTTGATCGCGGCGTCGGGAAAGTCATCGTGGCGGCCCCGGTGAAGGACGGCGACGCGCTCAATATTGTGATGGGCGTGAACGATCACCTCTATGATGCCGTCCGGCATCGACTGCTGACCAACGCCTCCTGCACGACCAACTGCCTCGCGCCGATCGTCAAGGTCATCCACGAGGGATTGGGCATTGAACATGGGGCCATCACCACAGTGCACGACGCCACCAACACCCAGACCATCATTGATGCGCCGCACAAGGATCTGCGGCGGGCCCGGGCGGCGGGCTTGTCCCTCATCCCGACCACCACGGGCAGTGCCACGGCCATCGGACTGATTTATCCGGAACTACAGGGCAAGCTCAACGGGCATGCCATTCGGGTCCCGTTGCTGACGGGGTCGCTGACCGACTGCGTTTTCCAGGTGCAACGCGACACCACGGCAGAGGAAGTGAACGCCCTGCTCAAGGCCGCGAGCGAGACCGCCCCGCTAAAGGGAATCCTGGGTTTCGAGACCCGCCCACTCGTTTCCATCGACTTCAAGGGCAATCCCGCATCCGCGACCATCGACGCGCTCTCCACCATGGTGGTGAACCAACGGCTGGTCAAAATCTACGCGTGGTATGACAACGAGTGGGGCTATGCCAACCGCATGGCTGAGCTGGCCCGCAAAGTGGCGGCGAGCCTCTGAATTATGAATTGCCGCAAAATTGCACCGAAGGC
>JAIPJW010000112.1 GCA_021734075.1 Cephaloticoccus sp. | reverse complement strand
GATGGCGGAAATCTCCGTGGTTTCCGCCATGCGCTTGATGAACAGCACTGCGGCCAGGACCATGCCCACTTCCACGGCGATCACGAGATCGAAGATCACGGTCAGGCTGAACGTGGTCAACAGCACCAGGGCATCGCTGCGGGGCATTTTGCGCAGCCGCGTAAGTTCGTGCCATTCTCCCATCCGCAGGGCCACAATGATCAAGACGGCGGCGATGGCTCCCATGGGCACATACTGCGCGTAGGAGGAAAAAATCAGCACAATGAGCAGGAGCGTGAGCGCATGCACGATGCCGGAGATCGGTGAACGCCCACCGGCCTTGACGTTCGCGGAGGTGCGGGCAATGGCGCCGGTCACTGGTAAGCCGCAAAAGAAGGGGCAGATGAGATTGGCCACGCCTTGGGCAATCAGTTCGGTGTTGGAGTCGTGCCGGTCATTGATGAGACCGTCAGAAACCACGGCGGATAGAAGTGATTCAATGGCCCCGAGTAGCGCGATGGTGGTGGCCGGCCCAATCAGGTCGCGAATACGGGCCAGGGAAATTTCCGGCCAAACGAAGGGAGGCAGGCTGTGGGGTATGGCTTCGGGTCCGAATTGGGTGCCGACCGTGGAAATACCCAGACTGTGATCCCAACCAAAACCACCGATCAGTGCTCCCGTGACAATCATCGCTACAATGGCACCGGGAATGCGGTCGGCGGGTAGAATGGACCGCAGCCGGGGCCAGAAGTAAATGACGGCGAACGCTGCCGAGGCGAGCAACAGGGTGGACGGATTGAATTGGAGGAGATGTTCGAACAGCCAGGGGATTTTCTCGACGAATTCACCGGGCGCCGCGCCCTTGATGCCCAGAAAAGCGGCGGTCTGGCCTCCGATCAGGGTGACTGCAATGCCCGTGGTAAAGCCACTGGTCACGGGATAGGGTATGAATTTGATCAGATTGCCCAATCTGAATACCCCCATCAAGACGAGGATCACCCCGGCCATCAAAGTGGCGAGCAGCAGGCCGTCGAAACCGTGCTTTTGCACAATCAGCAAGATGACGGTGACAAAGGCGGCGGTGGGCCCGGAGATTTGCACCCGGCTGCCCCCCAATGTAGCGACCACGAATCCGCCGATGATGGCTGTGAAGATACCTACGGCGGGTGCGGGGAATGGGGTGACCACGCCTGGAGGCAGGCTGGCCACGCCCAGTGCAAGCGCCAGCGGCAAGGCTATGAGTCCGACCGTGATACCGGCGAGGATGTCGTCGGTGAATTCACGTCGGCCATAACCACGGCGAAAAACATCAAGTATTCTGGGCTGGAATATCCAACCAGACGAGGGCCGATGGTCCGGCATAGCGGGTGATTTCATTAGGCAGGCGGGCACAAGAGCCGCCCGCGAACCATGCTAGAGATTCGCCGGTGGCATTCAATGATTCGTTGTGAAATCACTGAACCCCGGACGAGGGCGACAGGGTGGAGTGGCCTGCGCCCGGGGCTCGCCGGGGTATGATGATGCTCAACCCAACACCGCCTTGAGCACCTTGCCGAGATCCGTCACGCGGTAGGGTTTCGTCAGATAGCCGCAGAATCCCATGGCCAGAAATCGCTCGGCCATTTCCTCATTGTCATAGCCGCTGGAGACGATGGCGCGCACATCGGAATCAAGCGCATGCAGGGCATGGAAACATTCCTCCCCTCCCATGCCGCCCACGACGGTGATGTCCATGATGACGGCATCGTAGGGCCGGCCAATGTTGAGATAGCGTTGGTAGAACTTGATGGCTTCTTCCCCATTGCGGGCGACATCGAACTTGTAATCGAGGCTTTGCAGCATCGTGGAAGTCAGGGCGCAGATTTTTTCGTCGTCATCCATGAACAACACGCGTCCGGTGCCGAAACGCAGCGTCGGTGCCCGTCGGGCCTGAACCTCGGCGGGTTTGTTGGCTTGGGGCAGGAATACACTGAACGTGGTGCCTTCCCCCACGGTGGAACCCACGCCGATTTCACCCCCATGTTTGCGCACAACCGAAAGCACGGTTGCCAGACCCAGACCCGTGCCATGTTTCTTAGTGGTGAAGAACGGGTCGAAAATGTGTTCCAGGTTCTCCGGCTTGATCCCGGCGGCGTTGTCAATGACGTTGAATTTTATGTAGTCGCCCGCAACCAGGGGTGGAAACTCAGCTTCCTTGAGGGTCACGTTCCGGGCCGAGATTTGCACCAGACCGCGATGGGGCGGGGGGGGCATGGCTTGCACGGCATTGACGATGAGATTTTGAAAAACCTGCAGGATTTGGGAACGATCCACCAGCACGGGCCAGGTGTCCTCGGGCACATCGATCTCGATTTTTGCATCACTCCCGGCGCCGGCAATCTTGACCGCATCATGCACGATTTCAGTGGCGGTGATCACGACCATGGCACCAGTGCCGCCTTTGGCTGCGGCGAGCAACTGCTTCGTCAGGCCCTTGGCGTTGAGGCAGGCCTTCTCACTGTCGGCGAGTGCGGAGTCATCGCGGTTGTCCTTGGCGAGGGAGATGCCCCCCAGAATCGTTGAAAGCAGATTGTTGAAATCGTGGGCGATACCCCCGGCCAGCAAACCCAGCGTCTCGAAGCGATTGGCCTTCAACAGTTCTTCCGGCGTGAGACTCATTTCATCAGGATCGCGGAAGACCGCGACCACTCCCTGGGCCGCACCGGAGGGACCGTAGGACACGCGGGCGGTCCATACAATGGGTTGTGGAGTGGCCCCATCACCGTGATCGAGTGCGTGATCATTGCAGAGGGGAATGTCACCCTCGGCGGCCAGGGCGCGTTCACAGACATCGTCACCGGGCATTCCGGACTGACGATCCAGCAAACGCATGACCTCATTGACCGGCCGACCCATCGCCTGGTCGGGCGGCAATCGCAGCAGACGGGCGGCGTTGGCGTTGAGGTAACTGACCTTGCCGTGCACGTCAGACACCAGCACGGCCTCGGCCAGGGTGTTGAGGGTATCCTCGACCAGTTGGGGAGCGAGGCTGGAGGTGACTGCGGCGGCACCGAGATCGTCGGGCAAAGCGCAAAGAAATCCGGTGACACGGTTCAGGTCGTGCTTGCGGCTGAGGTGACGTTGCGCGCCCAACAGCAGGGTCACCGGCGATCCATCCCTGCGTTGCAGTTTGACCACTTCGCACCACGACCCGTGACCGGGCTGGCGGGACAGCCACCAACCTTCCAAACCCGCGCCCGCTTCAGCCGCTGGAATCGTGGCCCGGAATTGCTCGGTGCCCGGTTGGTCATCCGCCGAATCGAACCCCATCAGTTCATTCCATGCCGGGGAATACCAAAACCGCTGGTTGCCGAAATCGAGTTCGAAGGCAGCCAAGGGACCGCCGTCACTGAGTTGCTGCAGTCTTTCGTCGTTGGCCAAACTGGCGTCCTCGATTTCCTTGCGCTCGGTAATATCGATTATTATGCCCGCCACGCGTTCGACCAGCCCGGCGGCATTGATGATCAGCAAGCCCAGACAATGAATCCAGACGAAGTGACCCCGGCGGTGCTTCATGCGAAACTCCACGTCAAACGGATGCGTGCCTTGATTCATGCGCCGGCCGATTTGATCGGGGGCGGCGGCGGAGTCCTCGGGGTGAATCAGATCAAGCCAGGTGCCGTAAGTGTTGCTGAGTTCGGCCTCCACGAAACCGAGGGTTTTCTTCCATGCGGGGGAATAACGGGCCGCCCCGGTCAGTGGATTGAGGTCGAAAAAAGCGAGACCCCCGGGGGCGGCCAGCAAGGCCGCGCTGTCGCTGTTTGCGGTGGGGGCGGGAGCGGCGACGGTCGGGGGCAGCACGGTGGCGGTCAAGCGATCTTCCATCCCGGCGGTCTGTTCAAGGCGCACGACCACCTGGCTGATGGAACCATCATGCAATTTAGCATCGAGCCTGGTGTCCCGATCAATCGCCGAGTCTCGCAGAGCCAGCCATTGGGTTTCGAGCCAGTCGCTGTCGTCGGACACAATTTCGAAAGCGAATAGGCGCACAAAGGCCTCGCCACATAGGTTGGCCGCGTCCACCCCCCAGAGTTTGGCGGCGGAGCTATTGGCGGCACGAACCACTCCGGTTTCATCAACAAACAGCACCGCCGCCGTGGGCCGGGCGGAATTGGCAGCATCGGTCGGTGGCGGAAGGATGCTCACTGGGCTTCAGTCAGCCAGTCCTGCACCCGCTTGGCGAGAAAATCAATGAACGCGGCATGATCGTTGAGACAGGGAATTTGTTGAAAGGATTCGCCGCCGGCACCGAGAAACGAATCGCGTCCCTGCATCTGGATTTCCTCCAGGGTCTCCAAGCAATCGGTGGTAAAGGCGGGACAGATGACCAGCAGTTTCTTCACACCGGTTTGGGGCAGACGTTCCAGTTCCTTGTCGGTGAACGGCGTCAGCCACGGCTCGCCGACCAGGCGTGATTGGAAGGATATGGCATGCTGGTCGGCGGGTATGCCACTCCGGGCCACCAGCGCGCGGGTGGTGGCGAGGCACTGGGCCTTGTAGCAGGTCGCATGAACGGGTGAACAGGTGGTGCAGCAATCGGGCACGATGGTGCAATGTGCGCCTGAGGAATCGGCCTTGCGCATGTGGCGTTCCGGCAGGCCGTGATACGAGAAGAGGAGGAAATCGTGGGGCTGCGCGAGATAGGGTGAAGCCACGGCGTGCAAGGCTTCGATGTAATCGGCATCCGCAAAGAACGGCTGCACGGTGGTGACCTTGATTTGGGGCGCCTGGCAGGCGACCTCCTCCATCACCTTCACCACCACGGTTTCCCACGAGGACATGGCGTAGTGGGGATATTGCGGAAACAGCAGGATTTCCCCGATGCCATCGGTGGCCAATTGCCCGACCACCGATGCAATGGAGGGTTGGCCATACCGCATGGCCAGATAAACGGGAGTTCCTGGGCCCAGGGCGGTGGTCAGTTTCTTTTGGACCGACAGGGACGTGGTGACCAGGGGAGAACCCTCCTTGGTCCAGACTTGCTGATAGGCATGGGCCGATTTTTTGGGCCGGGTGCGCAGGATGATGCCCTCGAGCAACGCCCAGCGCAAAGGGGCGGCCATATCGAGCACGCGCTCGTCACCGAGGAACTCCCGCAGGTAGGAGCGCACGTCGGAAACCGAGGTGGAAGCGGGGGAACCAAGATTGACTAGGAGGACGGCGCGCCGGGACATGACAAAATACGACGTCACAATGCGCAGGGTTGTCAAATCCTGTGCGGCACCGCTTACTGTCGGGTCTCACTTCATGTCCTCCCTTATCAAACCTGTTCTTTTGGTCATCCGCGACGGCTGGGGCAAAAACCCGGACCCGGCGCAGGATAAGTTCAACGCCGTGGTGCTCGCGGCCAAACCTTGCGATGATGAGCTGCAGGCAACCTGTCCCCGCACCCTGATCAAGGCGTCCGGCCTCGATGTCGGTCTGCCCGACGGGGTCATGGGCAACAGTGAGGTGGGGCATGAAAATATCGGTGCCGGTCGGATCGTGGACCAGGAGCTGGTGCGGTTGAACAAGCTTTTTTTGGAGGATCAGCTGCAGGACAATCCCACTTGGCGCGCCTTGGTCGCGCGGGTCAAAGGCAAGGGCGGCAAACTCCACCTGATGGGCATTGTTTCCGATGCGGGCGTGCACGGCATGCTGGAGCACCTTTATGGTCTGCTAAGCAAGGCCAAGGCCGAGGGGATCGCCCCGGAAGCCGTGTTCATTCACGCCTTCACGGACGGGCGGGACACGGCACCGACCAGTGGGCTGGGCTATATTCAACAGGTCGAGGCGAAGTGCCGGGAATTGGGCATCGGCAGAATCGCCAGCGTGTGCGGCCGCTTTTGGGCGATGGATCGCGACAACCGCTGGGAGCGGGTGCAACAGGCCTACGACATGCTGACCGGCCGCAAAGCCATGGCCACGGCCGCCAGTGCGGCTAAGGCGGTGGAGCACTATTACGAACATCCCCTCACGGAGACGCAGAAGGGTGACGAGTTTATTCCGGCCACCTGGGTGGTCGATGACGCCGGCAAGCCGGTGGCCACCTTCGCGGATGGCGATGCCGTGCTTTTCTACAATTACCGCGGCGACCGGCCGCGGGAGATCACGAAGGCGTTTGTGCTCAATGATTTCAAGGGTTTCGATCGCGGACCCAAGCTGGATCTCTACTACGCCACGATGACGGAGTATGAAGCGGGACTGCCGGTGCACGTGGTTTCACCCAAGCCCGAAAAATTAAAGCACATTCTCGGCGAGGTGGTGGCAGCTGCGGGTATTCCCCAGTTTCGCTGTGCGGAGACGGAGAAAAACCCGCACGTGACGTTTTTCTTCAACAACTATCGCAGTGAACCGTTCCCCGGTGAAGATCGGGCCTGCCCGGCAAGCCCGAAGGTGGCGACCTATGACACGCAGCCGGAAATGTCCGCGGTTGAAGTCACAGCGGCAGCCAAGGCGGCGATTCTGTCCGGCAAATACGGTCTGATCGTGGTGAATTACGCCAACCCCGACATGGTGGGACACACCGGGTCGATCCCGGCTGCCACCAAGGCGGTGGAGGCGACCGATCGGGGCGTCGGTGAATTGCTGGCGGCGCTCAAGCATATTGATGGCCGTGCGGTGATCCTGGCCGACCACGGCAATTGCGAACAGATGTGGGACTTTGCGAGCAACTGCCCGCACACCTCACACACCTTGAATCTCGTCGAGGTATTTGTCGTGGGGTCGGGCTTCACCAAGGCCGGCACCAAGCTGCGCAGTGACGGTCGCCTCGCTGATGTGGCGCCGACCGTGCTGGACCTGATGGGCCTGCCCAAACCGGTGGAGATGACCGGCGAGAGTCTGCTGGCGACGTAAGTTTCGCCGCCAGTTCTGAATCATGCGTCGGTAAAGGGTCCGCCACCTTGCGTGGCGAGTTGCTCCCGGACTTTGCATCCGTCAATGAGGGCCACTTCATCCTTGGCGGCCACCGCCAGCGCGGCGGCACACCCGGCCGCCTCGCCCAAAGCCATGGCGGTGACAGTGACCCGCGAGGACGCCCCGGCTTCCTTGCTGGCCGAATGGCACCGACCCGCAACGAGCAGATTGGATATTTTTTGGGGCACGAGCGTGCGATAGGAAATGTCGTAGGGTCGGGGTGGCAGGCCCGAGCCTATGAACGGTTTGTCGACGGAAGTCTTGGGTGGGTGGATGTCGACGAACCAGCAGCCGGTGGCAACGGCATCGTCGTAACGCGTGTTCTGCTCCAAGTTAGCAAGACTGAGCACGCTTTCGCCGATAATGCGGCGGCTTTCCCTCACTCCGATATAGGGCCCACTACTGATCAGATAGCTGTCGGCAAAGCCCGGAACTTTCGCTTTCCATTCCTCAAAGATGGTCCAGGCATCAGCACGTCCCTGCATTTCCGCCCGGGTGAGATCGGCGGCATTTGTGGCATCGCCGGGCACCCGGGTTGCGTGGATGTAGGCCTCATCCTTGGCAAAGGCAAAGATCAAGCCCGGGCCATAAAACTCGGGCAGTTTCCCCGCGTGGTGGGCCGCGATCAGGACCTCCTTGGCCATGGCATTGGTCTCAGGCGTGGGGACCACGTTGCCGATGCGGAAGTGCATGGTCATGGGCATCAGGGGCTGCAGCTTGATCGTGGGAGAACCGGCCCAATGGGCGATATCGGCGTCACCGGTGCAATCCACCACCTGACGGGCTACAATCCGGGTGAGACCATCCTTGTTGGCGATGATCACGGCGGCAATGCGACCCTCCTTGGTCTCCACCGCGCAGGCCATGCTGTGATAGAGCACCTGGAGCTTGTCGCCCTGGCGGCGGATGAGTGAATCAGTGAGCAGCTTGAATTTGTCGGTATTGGGGATCAGCACCGAACCCCAAAATTTTGTGACCAGTTCGGTGCGGCAGTCATCGATATGGCGCGCCCCGGGCCGGGCCGCATCCATGGCGACGAGCAATTCCCGCGCGATGCCAAAGACGACGAATCGCCCCGTGGCTTTCTCAATCAGTCCATCGAAGTAGGGCAGTCCCACCGCGGTGATGATTCCGCCGGAGAAACCGGCCCGTTCGATCAGCATGGTTCGGGCGCCATTGCGGGCGGAGGAGAGGGCGGCGGCGATGCCGGCACAACCCCCGCCGCAGACCAGAACATCAGTATGAATCGTATTCATATATGGCGGTGGGGAAATTGCCGAGGCGATATGCGGTCGACTGCCCAAGTTCGAATCCATGAGTGAACTGCGGCAAGTCGAAAGGGAGGCAATCGGGGGGGGCGGGGTGAAGCCAGATGATATGACACGGGGACACAATGGCGTCAGATTCTGTTTGCCCATGGGGGGGCTCGCCCGTTTGGTTGCCCCTTACGTCATTATGAAGCGCACCCAACATTGTGCCCAACTCACCAAAGCAGACCTCGGCACCACCGTGTCCCTGGCCGGCTGGGTGGCTTCCGTTCGCGACCACGGCGGCATCATCTTCATCGACCTGCGTGACCGGAAAGGCATTACGCAGATCAAGTTCGATCCCCAGGATGACACCAATTTAGGCGCGCGGGCCGCGCATTTGAAGCCGGAGTCGGTCATCCACGTGACCGGCACGGTCGTCGTGCGCCCCGAGGGCACGATCAATCCGGATTTGCCCACCGGTGAAGTCGAGGTCAATGCCTCGGCCCTCGAGCTGCTCAACGCGTCCGAAACCCCGCCATTTCCGTTGGACGATGCCGGCGGGGACAAGGTCAACGAGGACCTGCGCCTGACCTATCGCTATCTTGACCTGCGCCGCCCCAAGATGCGCAAAAACCTGCAGGTGCGGCACAAGGCCACCAAGGCCATCCGCGACTATTTTGACGCGCAGGAATTCATCGAGGTGGAGACCCCGGCGCTATTCAAAAGCACGCCGGAGGGCGCCCGCGAGTATCTGGTGCCGTCGCGCATTCACCCCGGTGAGTTTTACGCGCTCTCGCAGTCGCCCCAGCAGTTCAAGCAAATCCTGATGGTGGCGGGCGTGGAAAAATATTTCCAGATCGCCCGCTGTTTCCGGGACGAGGATCTGCGGGCTGACCGGCAGATGGAATTCACCCAGGTGGACGTTGAGGCCTCGTTCGTCAGCCGCGAGGATATTTATGCCCTCTTTGAAGGCATGATCAAGAAGCTGTGGTTTGACGTGCTCGGCACTGAGTTGACCACGCCGTTTCTGCGGCTGCCTTTCCACAAGGTGATGAACCGCTTCGGGGTGGACAAACCCGATTTGCGATTCGGCCTCGAGCTGGTGGACTTCACCGAGCTGTTCAAGACCTCCGCCTTCAAGGTATTTGCCGCCACCGCCACCGGTGGCGGTGCGATCAAGGCGGTAAATGCCAAGGGGCTCGCCGATGTGACCCAGGGTGAGTTGAAAAATCTCGAGGAGGCGGCTAAATCACTTGGGGCCAAGGGGCTGGCCTTTATCAAGATCGAGGGTGGCGAATGGAAATCGCCGATCGTCAAATTCTTCAGCGAGGCTGAAAAGGCCGAACTTACCTCCCGGCTCAACATCGAGGATGGGGACATCATCTTTTTTGCGGCGGCGGAGTGGGAGCGGGCCTGTGCCATCCTGGGCCGCATCCGGCTCGATGCCGCCCAGCTGCTGGTGAAGCGGGGCAAGCTCTCCATCCCGCATACCGATTGGAAATTTCTCTGGGTCATCGATTTTCCGCTGATGTCCTATGATGAGGAACGCGGGGCCTTTGCGGCCACGCATCATCCGTTCACCTCACCCGTGCCGGAGGACATCCCCCTGTTGGATAGTGATCCCAAGAAAGTCCGTGGACAGCACTACGATCTGGTCCTCAATGGCATGGAACTGGGGGGCGGTTCGATCCGTATCCATCAACCGGCCCTGCAGAAAAAGGTGTTTGAGGATGTGCTCAAAATCCCGGCCGATGTGGTCGAGAGTCGGTTCGGCTACATGCTCAAGGCCTTCACCTACGGGGCGCCGCCCCACGGCGGCATTGCCTTTGGACTCGATCGCATGGTGGCACTGCTGTGCGGCACCACGAGCATTCGCGATGTGATCGCCTTTCCGAAAACCCAAAAGGGTCAGGACCTCATGGCGCAGAGTCCGACTCCGGTGACGGCCAAGCAGCTGAAAGAGTTGCATATCCAAACCGTGATCCCGGCGGAAAGCTGAGCGCGGAGGGTTTTTCGATTAAACGGAGCCGGTAACGGGCTCCGTTTTTTTTTGCGCTGGCAGCGGGGTGACCACCCCCGCGGAGGGTAGTGGGGCAAAACGAAATCGGTGTTGGCATGGCCCCTGCTAAACGAAGGCAGCCTATCAGGAGATAGTGCCCTCACTCGTCACCAACCCATTACATGCACCCAACACTATGAAGCAACGGTCCCCGCACCTGACCAGTGGCTTGAAGATGCTCGGCATCTTTATGCTCCTGGCTTTGTTTTCGTCCGCCTTCGCGCAGGAAACTGCCGAAGCACCCAAATACGCAGATCTCGCGGCATTCTCCGAATCGCCGGGTTTCTCGCTGTTTACGGTCAATAATGTCTGGATGATGCTGGCCACCGGGCTGGTCTTCATCATGCACCTCGGGTTTGCCACGGTGGAATCCGGGCTCACCCAGTCCAAGAACACGGTCAACATTCTCTTCAAGAACACCCTGATCCCGTGTATCGGCCTGCTGACCTATGCCCTCTGCGGATTCAACCTGATGTATCCCGGCGTGGAAGGCGGCTGGTTCGCGTTTGCCGGATTTGGGGTGGGGGTCACCGATCCGGTCGGCGCATTGACCGATGTTTATAATCCCGGCTACACGTATTGGACCGACTTCCTCTTCCAGGGCATGTTCGCCGCAACGGCTGCCACCATTGTTTCGGGAGCCGTGGCCGAGCGCATCAAACTTGGTCAGTTCCTGATATTCTCGACCCTCTTCGTCGCGATTTCCTACCCCATCACCGGCTACTGGAAATGGGGCAATGGTTGGTTGAACACCATGGACACGCCTTTCTACGACTTCGCCGGTTCCACCCTGGTGCACTCGGTGGGTGGCTGGGGTGCCCTGGCCGGCGTGCTGCTGCTCGGTCCTCGTCTGGGCAAATATCGGAACGGGAAAGTATTCCCGATCCTGGGTCACTCCATGCCCCTCGCGACCATCGGGGTGTTTCTCCTCTGGCTGGGCTGGTTCGGGTTCAACGGCGGCTCGGTGCTGACCGCCGATCCCGGACTGACCTCCCTCGTGCTGGTCACGACCTGCCTGGCAGCGGCTGCCG
>JAIPJW010000111.1 GCA_021734075.1 Cephaloticoccus sp. | reverse complement strand
CGGGACCGTTGCTCTTCCGGGATCACGGCGGATTCGTTTTCAGTCTGGTCTTCCTCATGGCATTTGCCGCGATCATCATCATGATCATCGGCCTGCTGGGGGCCAAGCCGCTCTCGCGTGCCCTGCGGCTGCCGGATCCGTGGCTGTGGGCCGGGATCATTCTTTTCGGCACGGTGGGCTCCTTTGCACTGAACAATTCGATCACCGATGTCTGGGTCATGTATACGGCTGGAGTCGCCGGATTTGTGCTGCGAAAAGTCGACGTGCCGCTGGGGCCGCTGGTGCTGGGGCTGATCCTCGGTCCGATGATGGAGTCCAATCTCCGCCGGGCACTGATCCTCAGTCGCGATGATTGGTTTTCTGCTTTCACGAGTTCGTCCATTTCAATCTTCTTTATTGTGGCAGCTATTGTGAGTCTGGCTCTGCCTCTCTTAAAGCGAACAAAAGGGAATTGAATTTCGAGGAAGGCTTTCGTTGAAGTGCCTTCAGTGGCTACTGAGAACCCGAGGACAATATCGATGGTTGTGGCGGGGACGAACTTCTCAATTAAATAGTGGTGCATTGGGCCTTTTTTGACGCCCACTTTTTACGACTTATACCCTTTCGTTATACCCATCCTGTCAAAAATCGGCGCATTTTGGCGAACATCCACGGATCACAAATAGTCGCTCTCACTCTGAAAAAAGTCCGCGAACAGTGACCTAAACATCGGCGAAAAAATCTGGGGATTCACCTCGAAGTATTGCTGCATCATCGGGGTTAGTTTCGGGGCATCACTCATCGGAGTGGGCAACGCTCATGCAAAGCGGCGGCGGCGCAAAGAAAAAAGATGCAAAGTGCGGTCTCGATCCTGAGTTTGCGGACGGCAAACCGGGTTGGAAGCTTGCCTTGCCCGGGGAGGACGGGTTCCTTGGGCGCATGGGCTTGCCACTTTTCCATCGCGATTTCGGCGGGACCGGACAACCCCCGCTGGTGATCCTGCACGGCATGCTGGGCTCATCCCGCAACTGGCAGACCGCCGGGCAGGATTTGGCCATTTCGAGCCAGGTCGTGGCGCTGGACGCCCGGAATCACGGCCAGTCACCACACGCCGAAAGCATGGATTATGCGGCCATGGCGGACGACATCATTGGCTGGCTGGACGCCCGATGTCTGCCCAAGGTCAGTTTGTTGGGTCACAGTATGGGCGGCAAGACAGCCATGTTATTGGCCTGTCGGCATCCGGATCGGGTGGCGCGACTGATCGTCGTCGATATCGCACCCCGGGATTATTTTTGGCCAGGACGACGGGTTGAATTTGATGCCATGAACGCCCTCGAGGTGGCCCGGCTGAATTCCCGGGGCGAAGCCGAACAGCAGTTGGCGGCAAATATTCCAGACTGGGCCATGCGCAAATTCATCACGACCAATCTCGAGCGCAATCCCGATGGATCCTGGCGCTGGCTGATCAATCTTCCGGTGCTCACGGCAGCCCTGCCCGGTTTGGAGCAAAACCCCCTGACCGGGACCGACATCTTCAACGGTCCCACTCAATTTGTCGTCGGGGCAAAATCGAATTATGTGCAGCCGAGTGATCATGCCGCGATCCGGCAGCATTTCCCCGGGGCCAAAATTACGACGCTGGCGGAATCCGGTCATAACCCCCACATGGAGGCACGGGAAAAATTTGTGAGCGTGGTGACTGGCAATGGCGGGTGACGGGGATTTGGATTCACACTGCGTGCAGAACTGATTCGCTCACCGTTCTATGGAGTTGCTGCAAACCGGTCCGCTCAAAACCTGGCAATCGCCGGAAACAATCTCACTTAACCGTCTGCCTGCCCGCGCCACCCTGTATCCGTATCCCAGCATCGCACTGGCCCGGCGCAATGATCGCACCAAATCACCTTGGTGGCACACACTCAACGGCCAATGGGATTTCCGGCTGGTCGAGCGACCGGAGGCTATTCCGCCTCGTTTCACGCAACCTGATTACAAGCCCACCTCCAGGGCCGGTTGGAGCAAATTGCCGGTGCCGAGCAACTGGACGATGCATGGTCATGACCGGCCGCACTACACCAATGCGATGATGCCGTTTGGTGATCAGCCGCCGCAAGTGCCGGCGCTCAATCCCACGGGGCTCTACCGCCGGACATTCGCGGTGCCAATGGCCTGGGCCGGACGCCGCACCATTTTGCATGTGGGGGGCTTTGAAAGTGTGCTTTATGTCTGGGTCGATGGCCAGCCCGTGGGCCTCGCCAAGGACACGCGGCTTCCCTCCGAGTTTGATCTCACGCCTTACATCAAGGCGGGCAAGACCCATACCCTGACCGCCGTGGTCGTGAAATGGTCGGACGCCAGTTTTATCGAGGACCAGGACCAATGGTGGATGGGCGGCATCCATCGCGAGGTTTACCTATATTCTCAGGCCCGGCTGTATCTGGAGGATGTGTTTGCGCGTGGGCAGGTCGACGCGACCCTCAAGTCGGGCACGTTGAAAATCTCCGTGCGCGTGGGCTCACCCGATGAAGTGGCAGCCGGCACCAGGGTGCGCGTGCAACTCTTCGATCCAGCGGGCCGGCCGGTTTTTCAGCAACCCTGTGAGGGCAAAGTGTATGACACCAATTTCTGGGTCAATCCACGCAAGTTGATCGAGCTGGCCCTGCCGGTGCGCAGACCGTTGCTCTGGTCCGCCGAGACCCCGCGGCTTTACACCGTGTTGGTATCACTCCTGGATGCCGAGGGTCGCGCCGTGGAACACACTTCCAGTCGCATCGGTTTCCGCCGGATCGAAACCCGTGATCGGCAACTGCTGGTCAATGGCCAGCCGGTGTTCATTGCCGGGGTCAACCGGCACGATCATGACGACACCCACGGCAAGGCGGTCACCCGGGCCGGCATGTTGCAGGACGTGCTGACCATGAAGCAGCACAACATCAATGCCGTGCGGACCTCACACTATCCCAACGATCCCCAATGGTATGACCTGTGCGACGAATACGGCCTCTACGTGTTCGATGAGGCCGACGTGGAATCGCACGCCTTTTATCAGGAAATCGCGCACGACAGCCGTTATGCCTCGGCCTTTTTGGAACGTGCGATTCGCATGGTCGAGCGCGACAAAAACCATCCATCCGTCCTGGTTTGGTCCCTGGGTAACGAGAGTGGCTACGGTCCCCATCACGATGCCATGGCGGCGTGGATTCGCCAGCGTGACCCGGATCGGCCGGTGCACTATGAAGGGGCCATTACTTTTGATTGGCGCCGTGGTCGCGCGGCCACCGATCTGATCTGTCCCATGTATCCGGCCATCGACAAACTGGTCGCCTGGGTGACGGATCCCTCGAACACCGATCAGCGTCCGGTCATCATGTGCGAATATTCCCACGCCATGGGTAACAGCAACGGCAGCCTGGGTGACTATTTCGACGCTTTCGCGCGCCATGCCGGCCTGCAGGGTGGATTCATCTGGGAATGGGTGGACCATGGTCTTAAAAAACGTGACGCCGAGGGCCGTGAGTTTTGGGGCTACGGCGGAGATTTTGGCGACACGCCCAGTGACAAGAATTTCGTTTGCGATGGCCTGGTCTGGCCCGATCGCCAACCCCACACGGGATTGCTGGAATACAAGCATTTGGCCCAACCCGTGAGGCTGACTGTCGTTAACGCGAAACAGGGACGATTCACGGTGCTCAATCGTCGCTGGTTCACAGATCTGCGTGACCTGCGCGGCCAATGGGCGCTGCGGGTAAATGGTGAAATCGTGGCTGAGGGTCGGTTGCCCGTCCTGCGCACACCGGCGCAAGCCAAGCAGGAGGTTACCGTGGCATATCCGCAACTGCACCTGCCGAACAAGGCGGAGGTGCACCTTGAATTCAGCTTCCGAATTGCCGCCAAGACCAGATGGTGTCCGGCGGGCCATGAAGTCGCCTGGCAACAATTCGCCCTGCCAGCCTCGGCCTTTGCCCGGGCAAAACCTGCGGTCGTTGCGCCCCGGCCCAAGTCGACGGTTGAAATTGGGGCCACGACCGATGGTTGGGATATCATGGCCGGCCCCCTCCGCCTTATGGTGAACCGGCATCAAGGTATATTGGTTAATGTCACCCATTCAGGCCAACCTTGCATTACACGTGGCCCCCAGCTCAATGTCTGGCGGGCGGCCACCGACAACGACGGCTTGAAGCTTTTCGGCAGCGTCAGCTGGGGCGAAGAACGCCTGCTGGCCAAGTGCCTGCGAGCGGGCTACGACCGCATGGAATTGAGCGCCACGCGCTCGGTTGTCCGTTTGGAACGGGGAGATGCCTTGATCGAGATCCGCCAGAAATGGCGCGCACCCGGGGCGAATTGTTTCATTCGCCACACCCATTGCTACCGTGTGACCCCGCAGGGTGAATTGCGGGTGACGAACGAATTCAACATCGATCGCAAGTTGCCTGAATTGCCCCGGCTTGGCGTGTCCCTGGTATTGCCCGAGCAACTGGAACAACTGGAGTGGTATGGACGCGGGCCGTGGGAAAATTATTCCGATCGCAACCGCAGTGCCATGGTGGCTCGTTACCTCAGCACCGTCACCGAGCAATACGTGCCTTATATCCTGCCCCAGGAGCATGGCAATAAAACCGATGTGCGCTGGCTGTATCTGAGCGATGCGCGCGGTCGCGGCATTCGTTTCACGGCCCAATCCCGAATGGAGGCGTCCGCCAGTCACTTCACCGCTGCCGATCTATACGCAGCCACCCATACGACGGATCTGACCCCGCGACCCGAGGTTCACGTGAACCTCGATTATGCGCAACGGGGTCTGGGCACCGCCAGCTGCGGTCCCGACACCTTGCCGCAATACCGGATCAATCCCGGCGCGTATCATTTCAATTTTGTGGTGAGCGGCTGAACCCCATCGCCATTCAGATCGTGATGATCTCTGGTCAGGTAGGGGCGCTGCTTGACAGCGCCCGCACACATGCGTGAACGACGATAACGCGGGCGCCGTCAAGCGGCGCCCCTACGGATTACCATCATCTGTGCTGGTAATTGACTTGTAGGGCATGACCATGGTCAGGCCGAGGCTGCACCAAGAAGCAGTTCAACTAACATCACTTGAGCCCCTTCATTGACGGTTGTTATTATTTTCCGCCATCGGCCATTGTTTGCCGGGGAATAACAGCACGGCAGTCGAACAAGGCACCATGATCACACCCATGAGAGCGTAGAACAAATGATAGCCGCCTAAGTTGGCGAAACCCCAGGTCCAATGCACCTGGGCCAGCAGACCCAGCAAGGGCACGGCCAGAATACCTCCGAGGGCAAAACAGCCCAGCGTGACGAGATTGTAGACCGCAAAATAGGCCGGCCGGACACCTTGCTCGGGAATGGTCGCGTATAAAGCCGCCGGGGCTGCCACGCCCCAAACCCCGTCAGCTAGTGCCACCCCGGCCCAAGCCACGATAATCGGCCAGGCACGGTCGGGCGCGGCAAAGGGAAAACTCAGGAAAAACGCGGCGTAGATGGGACCAATCAGCAAGAGCGTGCTCCGGGGGCCGATTCGGTCACAAATCCGGCCGATGGTCGGTGTGAAGAGCAGTTTCACGACTAGATAGCCGACGCCCATACAGGCAATCAACCACGGTCGCATCTTCAGCACCTCCAGATTGAAAACCTGATAATAGCCCGCCGCGATGTAGAAGGGCAGGTTGAACAAAACTGTGCCCGCGAGGAGTGCCATGAATGGCCGGGTCCGTATAACCTCGCGCAAATCACCCGGACGTAAATGTGGCGACTCGGTTTTATCCGGCATGCTGGCACCGGTCAGTGTGAGGGCCGCGGCTACGCCGAAGAGCCCGCCCACAATCAACAGCATGGTGAGCCCGAACAGACTGGTCTGACCGACCACATCCACGGCGTAACCCACCAACAGGGTGGTCGCGATGATGGCCAGGCTGGACACCCGTAGACGTTGGCCGATGTAGCGCCCCCTCAGACCACTCGGGATCGTCGTTGCCAGCCAGTCGTCGGCAAACGGCCGGGTGAGATGAAGGCAGGCCGCGGCCAGAAACACCGCCAGGCCCAGACTGACCGGTCGCAATGTGGGTGGGAGGACGGGGGTGAGCAATACCGCCGCGACCAACAACAGCGGTTCAATTACCGCCACGATCAGGATGAAGCGTTTGCGGCGCCGCACCCGACTGACCAGTGGCAGGCAGAGTAATTGCAGAATGCAGGCGAATCCAATGGTGGCGCTGAAATAGCCCATGGCATCCCGGGGCACGCCCATGACCAACGCGTAGGCCACAAAGACCATCGTCGTGCCGCCGCAGATCGTCTCAAAAACCCCGCGCAGACTGATGTTCCAATTGAACCAGGCCAGGGAAGACCGGGTCTGCTGTTTGCTGAGCGTGCGAATGGCGCGGGTCATGATCAGGCGGGACGACGCCGATCGTCTGAAGACCGGTGGGAAGCGGATAAATAGACGGGAAAAATGAACAGGCTGCGGTTCATCAAACCGGCGAGCAAAGGTGGGGCCGATCAAGTAAGCAAGCCGTGGTGCGAAAATACCGCAGGGGATGATACCGCCTGTGAACACAGCTTATGTCGTCGTCTCAAACATTGTTTTGGCTGGCCTCAGTTATGCCCCGACGGCATTTTCCGCTCCAAGTAAATTCCGAAAACCCATGCCTAAATCACACTTCTGGAACAGAGTGATCACGCTGGCAACCCTGGGGGTTGCTACAGCCACACCGGCCTTGGCCAGTGAAGCCGATATCCGCATCCCCGATCTGAACACCGTGTCGTTTTTCGGCGGTGCCTTGAGCGGGTTGAACGTATTGATGATCGGCCTGGTGGTCTGCGTGCTCGCAACCATTTACGGCTGGATGCAATACCTGCAAACCAAGAAACTGCCGGTGCACGCCTCCATGTCGGACGTGTCTCAAATCATTTGGGAAACCTGCAAAACCTACCTGTTTCAACAGGGCAAGTTTCTGGCCGGTCTCTGGGTGTTGATCGCCGCGTGCATGGTCTATTATTTTGCGGTTCTTTCGCACAACACCGCCGGACACGTGATCGTGATCCTGCTCGCCTCAGTGCTCGGCATCCTCGGTAGCTACGGGGTGGCATGGTTTGGCATCCGCATCAACACCGTGGCCAATTCCCGTGCCGCGTTTTCCGCCCTCAAGGGCAATCCGCTCGCCACCCTGCTTATTCCCCTCAAGTCCGGCATGAGCGTCGGTTTGCTGCTGGTCGCCATCGAGTTGTTTTTCATGATCTGCATCCTGGCCTTCCTGCCCAGCGATCTGGCCGGTCCCTGTTTCATCGGCTTTGCTATTGGTGAATCCCTCGGGGCCTCGGCCCTGCGCATCTGCGGCGGCATCTTTACCAAGATCGCCGACATTGGCGCGGACCTGATGAAGATTGTCTTCAATCTGCCCGAGGACGATCCGCGCAACCCCGGCGTGATCGCCGATTGCACCGGCGACAATGCCGGTGACTCGGTTGGACCCACGGCTGATGGATTTGAAACCTACGGCGTCACCGGCGTCGCCCTGATCGCATTTCTGGCCCTTGCCTTGGCGGCCTCGCCGGTGCTTTGCGCCACCCTGATCGTCTGGCTCTTTGCG
The DNA here is from genome assembly GCA_021734075.1 of Cephaloticoccus sp. GTDB lineage: Bacteria > Verrucomicrobiota > Verrucomicrobiia > Opitutales > Opitutaceae > Cephaloticoccus. The sequence goes on along the minus strand of JAIPJW010000111.1, from coordinate 3,838 downwards.
ATGCGCATCTTGATGATTCTGACCTCGATGGGGAGCTACTGGATCAACGACCTGGTCGCCCGTTCCATCTGGGGCCGGAAGCATGACTTCAATCTTGAACTGCCTCTGACCAATCTGGTCTGGATCACCTCGATCGTTTCCATCGGGGTTACTTACATCGCCAGTTTCCTGCTGCTGGCCAAACTTGAGGGCCAACCGGGACTCTGGTGGGTGCTCTCGACCATCATATCGATCGGCACCATCGCCGGTGCCTTGATTCCGGAGTTCACCAAGATTTTCACCTCCACGGAAAGCCGGCACGTGAAGGAAGTCGTCACCTCGTCACGGCAGGGTGGGGCCTCGCTCAACATCCTGTCCGGCTTGGTCGCGGGCAACTATTCCGCGTTCTGGACCGGCCTGTGCATCCTTGTCCTGATGTTTGCCGCCTACCTGTTTTCCGGCCACGCCGCCTTGCAGGCCATCATGCCGCCGGCCTTCCAATTTGCCGCGCCCATCTTTGCCTTCGGCCTGGTGGCCTTCGGCTTCCTCGGGATGGGTCCGGTGACCATAGCGGTCGATTCCTTTGGTCCGGTGACGGACAACGCCCAGTCGGTGTATGAACTTTCGCAGATCGAGTCCAAGCCCGGCATCGCGGCGGAAATTGAGCGTGACTTCGGCTTCAAGCCCAACTTCGAGCACGCCAAGCACCTGCTGGAAAAAGGCGACGGGGCGGGCAACACCTTCAAGGCCACCGCCAAGCCAGTGCTCATCGGCACCGCCGTGGTGGGCGCCACCACCATGGTATTCGGCATCATCATGATGCTGCAGGGCATATATCCCGACACCATCGCCCGCCTCTCCCTCGTGCATCCCGAAGCCCTCATGGGCCTCATGATGGGCGGGGCCGTCATTTACTGGTTCACCGGTGCCAGCATCCAGGCGGTGGTCACCGGTTCCTATCGCGCGGTTGTTTACATCAAGGAGAACATGAATCTCGACGCGACCACCGCCTCGATCAAGTCCTCCAAGGAAGTCGTGAAGATCTGCACGCAATATGCACAGAAGGGCATGATCAATATCTTCATTGTCATCTTCTGCTTCAGCCTGGCGCTGGCTTTCATCGATCCCTTCTTCTTCATCGGCTACCTGATCGGCATGGCGTTCTTCGGTCTGTTCCAGGCCATTTTCATGGCCAATGCCGGCGGTGCCTGGGACAACGCCAAGAAGATCGTCGAGGTGGAACTCAAGATGAAGAACACCCCGTTGCATGAGGCTTCCGTGGTGGGCGATACCGTGGGTGACCCCTTCAAGGACACCTCCTCGGTCTCCCTCAACCCGGTGATCAAGTTCACGACCCTGTTTGGCCTGCTGGCCGTGGAAATCGCGGTCAAGATGCCGGATCAACTCAAGCATGTGCTGGGCGCCATCATCTTCATCGTTGCCCTGGTCTTCGTCTACCGCAGCTTCTATGGCATGCGCATACCGGTGAAACCCGGCGACGAACAAGCCGGTTCTTGAACCCGCCCTGACCTGATTTCCGTTTCGCAATCCCGGGCCACGAAGAAATTCGTGGCCCCTTTGCATGTGTCTCCTAACGCTTCGCCCAGAGGCGCAGGGTGCAAAGCAGGAAATTCTCAAGCGCGGCTGCGGGATTGAGGTTCAAACGCAGCAGCCCGACATTGTGTTCCAGGGCTTCGATCGTGCCCACATGGGACTGACGCACACTGGTTTCGCCGGCGGTCAGGCGCGGAATGGCGAAGGCACGGGTCGCGTGTTCCAGCTCGGCAAACAGGCGCTGGCGGATGCCGTTGGCCAGACCGGTTTCGATGGCCACTTGTTCATCATCCTCCAACTCGGGCGGGAGGTTTTCTTTCTCGATCTTCCAGGCCGCCGAGGTGGCAGTGTCGAGGATCACCGTGAAACGGGCGACCAAGCCGTAAAGGGTGAAAATGTGATCGGCGACTTCGCGCTTGCCGGTGGCCCCATTGGAGAGCCGACCAAGCCAAGCCTGGTAATCATCGAGCCAGGGTTGCAATCCGACATGTTCAACCAGCGTGGTGGCGGCGGGAAACCGAAAATGCAGCATGCGACTCCGGATGGTCGGGAGGAGGGCGTAGGGCCGCGAGGTCAGCAGGAGCAAGGTGGTATTGGCGGGTGGTTCCTCCAGGGTCTTGAGAAAGATGTTGGCCGCCGAAAGATGCATGCGGTCGCATTCGTGAATGATGGCAACCTTGCGCCGCGACACGGTGCCCGAAACCTGCACCTTGCTGATGAGCTCACGGGTGGAATCGGCCCCGATCTGCCGCATCTTGCCGGCAGGTCGCAGGGTGAAGCAATCGGGGTGCGACTCGGGCGGAAAATAAGCGGATGATTCCGGGGTGTTGAGCAGCCGGTCGGCTATGGCATGCGCCACCAGCACAACGGTGGCGGCATCATCCCCGTGCAACAGGACACTGTGGGATAGCCGCTGGCGCTGGATCGCCGACTCGATGACCGACACCGTCGGGGTGCCAACGAGGCTGTCCGGCCAGGCTACGCGGGAAGTGACGTGGCTGCTCAAGGTCGAAAACAATCAGGAGGCTGAAAGGCCCAGTCGAAATTGAACATGTTCCCAGATGGCCTTGGAGACCTGGGCGACCGACTTGGTGCCATCCACCAGGATGACCCGGTCGGGCATGTTTTTGGCGAGCAACAGGTAGCCTTCGCGGACCTTGTGATAAAAATCAATGGTCTCGCGTTCCATGCGGTCGGGCAGATCGGTGGTGCGCTGCTTGATCCGGTTCATGCTGACTTCCGTGGGCACATCGATGATCACAGTGACATCGGGCATGACATTGCCCACGGCAAACCGGTTGATTTCCGCCACCGGACCGGCGGCCAGGTTGCGGGCGATACCTTGATAAACCGTAGAGGAATCCAAAAACCGGTCGGTCACGACGTAGCTGCCGGCAATGAGCGCCGGGGCGATGACTTCGCGCACGACTTGGGCCCGGGCGGCGGTGAACAGCAGCAGTTCCGTTTCCGGACACATTTCGTCACCCTTGGAATTGTGCACAATGATGTTGCGGATTTGTTCGCCGATCTCGGTGCCGCCCGGCTCCCGGGTGGTAATGACATCGAAGCCCGCTTTCTGCAGGTGGGTCACGAGGAGGGAAATCTGGGTGGATTTTCCGCTACCCTCGGATCCCTCGAAGGAGATCAATTTGCCGGTTGGAGTGCTTTTGAGTGGCATGGGAAAAGTCTGACCGGATTATTTCCAGTTGGCGAGGAAGGTTTCGATATCTCCCAAGGTCGGGCTCTGGCCGGTGCGCACATAGTGTCCACTGGTGCAAACCCCCACGCCGAGGCAGGCCTCCGGGCTCAATCCGATGATTTGGCCGGCAGTAAAACCGGCATTGAAATGGTCGCCCGCCCCGGTGGTGATGAGCGGCTTGGCCACATAGGGGCCGGGGATCCAGTGCGTGCCGTCACGGGTGGCGCAGGCCGCGGATTCCTTGGGGTGCACGACCACCGTGGTCAGGTCGAGGCGGGCACGAATCTTCTCCGCCATGCCGCGCAATCCCGCTTCGGTTTCCGTCTCGGTGCCAAAACCCAGGACGGCGAAAACCTGTTGGGCCTCCTTGAGGTTGAGCCCCAGGGTGACGGACCCGAATTGCTCGAATTTGGCAATGGTCTCAAGGGCGTAGACCAGGTCGGCGCCGGAGCGCTTTTCCGGATCGGCCAGATCAAAGAAAAAGACCCGGCCGGGTTTGACCGGCACTTGGGGCAGGACGCGTTGCACCAGGTCGACGAAGATGGCCGTCATGTTGGGGATCATGGTCCAGTTGACCAGCGCCACCAGATCGGCCGCGCCGAGCAC